>JAPPLY010000019.1 GCA_028819305.1 Bdellovibrionales bacterium | reverse complement strand
TTCTCTCCTGATGAGCAATTAACTGCTCTGATCTGGATAAAACAAAATCATCAGAAAAAGTGAGTATCTTTTTTCCTTTTAGATTTTTTAAGTAATCCTTTAGATAAGAAATATTACTTGGAATATCCTCTACATAGGCTTTCTTCCCTTTTTTGGTTATTCTGGCTATGGCCATATTGCTTTTTGACCAGTCTAAGGCTATATAGTGTTCATACATAGGGTCTCCTCCTTTTTAAAATGGTTATATATGTTCAAGGTGGTGCTTACCCTATCTCAGGGCTTGAATCACCTTAGGAGACCAACTTTTTCCATTTATCAAAGCATTTCACAGGATGAAGATCATCCTACCATTGTTTTATACATTAAGAGATATTCAGAATCTGAATCAAAAAAGCAGAAGTCGTACTACCCAGTCTTGAGAAGCGAATCTCCTGCATTTCTTATTATTGGATTTATTTGTGACATCGTCAACTAAGAGATAAAAACAGGAGCGACCAGCCCAAAAAAGGGACAATTACTGAAAGGAGCGATTGACACTGGCCACTGATATTATTATTAGATCAGTCTTTTAGTGTAGTCTAGTGAAAAATTTTTTAAAAATACTACATATTTAGCTTCTAAATATGTATTCTAAAAAGTGTTTTTGAGAAAAAAGTGTGGATAAAAATAAAGATGGTTTTTCACGATGTGCCTTTCATTCATTTTAGGATTTATGTTAAATAAAGATAAACATTGTACAACTTCAAAATTTTCAACTTATTATTGTTTCTAAAAAAATATATTAAACTAGGTTAAGTAACTTTTAGAAGTATAAAGATTTTAAATGGCAAAACAAGAAGCATTTATTACTCCCTCAGTTATTAAATGGGCAAGAAAAAAAGCTCATTATTCGATTGATGTTGCTGCTAAGAAAGTGGGAGTAAAAACTGAAAAATTGGAAGAATGGGAAAATGGAAAAGGTTTACCAACTGTTACACAGGCCAGAAAAATGTCGCAAGTATATAGAAGGCCACTCGCAGCGTTTTATCTATCAGAGCCGCCAAAGGATTTTCCACTTCTCAAAGATTTTCGGACGGTAGAAGGGAAAACACCTAAGTATAGTACTCCACTAGTGTTTCTTATGAGACAGATGCAAGAAAGGCAAATTTGGCTTAGTCAATATTTGAAAGAAAGGGGATATGAAAAATTGCAATTTGTTGGTTCAGGTAGTATGCGATCTCCTTCAAAAATTGTTTCGAGAAATATTATCAAAACAATATGGACTAATGAAAGTCAGTATTTTGAAGTATTGTCTAACAGTAGAAGTACTTCGGGTTTTCTAAATAGTTGGCTTAGTCAGTGTGAAAGAAAAGGTATATTCATTTCAAGAACAAGCAATATAAATTCCCATAATCTTATACCAGTTAAAGAGGCTAGGGGCTTTGTTATCTCTGATGAATATGCTCCTTTTATATTTATCAATTCAAAAGACTCTGCAAGTGCACAGTTGTTTACATTGTTGCATGAGTTGGTTCATTTATGGCTTGATATTTCAGGTGTTCCTGAGCATTTTTCTATTAGTTATACAGATAAAGAGTTCAACTCTAATTCAAAAAAAGAGTTTTTTTGTAACCAAATAGCAGCAGAAATACTCATGCCTGAAGAGACGATAAGAAATTTGCCTAAAATTAAAGATTTTACAACGGATAGTGTAAGACAGTTTATAAAAGAGCATTTTAAACAGTTTAAAGTGAGTCGATTGGCATTTCTTGTTAGATTGAAAACTCTTTCCTTACTAAGGAATAATAAAATTTTTAATAGCTTGAAGAATGAATACATAGAAGAACACAACAGGTATAAAGAAGAACAAAAAAAGAAAATGAAAAAATCCGATGGTGGCCTTAACCCCAATATTCTGAAAATTTATGCTAATGGTGAGAGTTTTACGAAAATTGTGATTTCTTCATATAAAGGAGGTTTTATTTCTGGTAGAGATGCTTCTAACTTATTGGATTTAAAATTGAATCGTATGGAAAAGATAATAAAAATCTTAGGTGAATAATGAAAAAATACTGTTTGGATACAAATATTTTTATAGACCCTTGGCATAAGTTTTATTCTAAACAATTTACAAAGGGCTATTGGGAGATATTGGAAAGTTTTGCAAAAAAAATATTGTTTTTTCTCCAATTGAAGTAAAAAGGGAATTGGAAAAAGTTGATGATGATTTATTAGAGTGGGTAAAAAATAAGAGCTTTTTCAAAGATGTTAATGAAGATGTACAAAAATACCTTAGAACAATTATGAAAAAATATCCTCGTCTAACAGATTCTTCTAAAGGGCGATCTATGGCTGATCCTTGGGTTATAGCTCATGCTCAAACGGAAGAGGCTACTGTTGTTACTTTAGAGCAAGAAGCGGCAAAACCAGAGAAAAAAGTTAATATCCCTGATGCATGTAAGCAGGAAGGTATTGCTTGTATTGATATTTATCATTTAATCGGAGAGTTGAAAATAGAATTCACAGCGAAGATAAAAAAATAATGATACTTTATCTTGATTTTTCTTTTTCTACAAACAGGTATATTAATGTCGTATACTTTTGAAAATTTATCTCCGCTGGATTTTGAAAAATTAGGGGTTGATTTATTACAAAAGCATCTTGAGCAACCTTTAATAGAAACTTTTAAACCAGGAAAGGATTGGGGAATTGACGGTAGATTTATTAATGGTTTAGGTCAAACCACTATCATTCAATTTAAGCATTACAAGAATTTTCAGGATTTAAAATCAAATTTAAAAAAATATCAAAAAAATAGGAAAACGGTAAAACCAAAAATTCCTTATAATAAATATTCTATGTTTTTGAGATGGGCTTCTGATAGAATAGATAAAGAAGGTATTATATCTTTATAGTTAATAGATCATTTATAGATGGTGATAGTGCTGCTGGAATCAGAGCTTCTCTAGAAGAAGAGTTTGATTATATTTATGTTATTGATTTAGGAGGCAGTTTAGTGGCAGGTGATCCTCAGAAGTCAAATGTGTTTGAAGGGATAAGAACAGGAAATTGTATAGTGTTTTTGATTAAGAATAATGATAGTCAAAGTTCTATAAAACTAAGTTCTTTGAAAAAATTAGAAAAATTGGAAAAAGATGATGGTAAGTTAAAATTATCTAATCTCCATAATTTTAGCATAGAAAAATATATGAATAATCTTGAATGTGTTATTCCAGACTCAGAGAAAAATTGGATTAAAAAAACTCAGTTTGATGGATTTTATATAGAGGATTTATTTTCGAAAACTCAATTTGGAGTTTATTCTCAAAGAGACAGAATAATAATAAAAAAAAGTAAAAGTGATTTAATAGCTTCTGTAAAAAATTTTCTGAAAGAAATTAGAAAAAATGGTAAAAATGCAACAAGTGTGAATAGAAACCTTGCAGCTCGTATTTCATCTAGTAAATATAAATTTTCATTTGATAAAGACAAAATATCAAAAATATTATTTAGACAAAATGAAGAAGAATATTATTTTTATTGTTGTAAAAGTTTAGTTGATAATCATAGTCGTGTTTCTGATATATGGGGTGAAAAAGGCAATAAAAAGAGTTTAGCTTTATTTTATGGTTTAACAAAGGATAGAATATTAAGAACACACGTTTCAAATAAACCTATTTCTAAAGATTTTTTTGGAACAGGTATGCAAACTAATAGAGTAATTGCTTTAAAGTTTTTAGAAGAAAAGTCTGTTGAAGAATTTAAGCAACATTATAATTTAAAAAACATTCATAAAGAACAAATCTTTTATTATTTAATTGGTTTATTTTTCTCAGAAAATTATAGGGTTTTTATAAAAGAAAATAATTTTGATGGAATTAATCTACCTATTCTTTTTATGGAAAATTATGCAGATTATGTAAAGAAGGGACGTAGAAAAGTTAATACTCTTAAATAGTCTTAGAGGTGATAATAATGAAAGAAGCGAAAAAATATACAGATGAGCAGCTTGAAGAAACTTTGAATATAGCACGAAGAATCAAAGTTGTTCAAAACGATGAAGTTCTTACAAAGAAGCAAAAAAAACTAAAAATCAGACAATTAGTAAAAAAGAACAAGAAACTTTTTTTGAAGATGGTTTTTATATTTTTACGTAGAAAACTTTGGACTGAAAGATCATGGGCTATACGTTTGGCTTTGATTGCAATTATCCCAGGAGTGATTAAAGGAGGATCTGTTGGTTTAGCAACAATGGGTATCGGAGTAGGGATTCCTATGTTTTTAATAACATCTTTTGGTGGTGCTTTTATAGGAATGGTAATTGACGAAATAAAAAGAAAAAAGTCTGATTAGAAATTAGATATTCCATATCAAAGTAATAATAAAATTCCCCTTCAGCAGAGCTCCTTACCCTTTTGTGGGAGCTTGAGGAAAGGGGAATTTAATCCAGTACAGTTGAGAGTTGTAAGGATAAGTAGTCAAAAAAGATTGACTGAAAAAATAGCTTTTGAGGGCTATTTGAAAGTGAAATTCATAAGTTTAAGGTGTGTAGTCGGGTATGTAGTCTAAGTTTTTAGAACTGGTTTCAAACTACTAACAACACAGGTTTTTTTAGGAGACCGATTCGTAATCACTCCCCTTCATTGATGATTTCCCGGTTTAGTTCAATTTATCTCACTAAGGTTGAGATGAAAAATCATCTATCATATTGTGTTTAATATAAAAGTTGTTTTCGGCTATTTGAAAATTCCCGTCAAAATCCCGTCAAAAAGTATTTTTAAGGTAAAAAACCCAAGTAATATAAAAGGTGGATAAAACTGAAAGCCATTTTGATGGCTTTCAGTGGTAGGAGGTGCCGGCTGAAAAAAAGAAAGCACCAAAACAACAAAAAACTGGAATAATTCAGTAAAAACAATAACAACCCGCCGTGCTTTTTTCCCGGATTTTCCCTCCGTTTCCCGCTCTATCTAAGTAAATCACAGCAGAATCACAGCGAGTTTTAAAAAAACATGATTTTTTTATTTTTCTACTATTGCTATTATAAAAAATATCCGATATATTATCTATATCTATCTCTTGACTGTACGCTATCACACCAATAGAGTGATATGCCGAACTCAAGGGATTTTTTTTTGCTATGATTAAAACTGCAATTCTTATTGATGGCGCCTTTTTTCTAAAAAGATATGGAAAACTCTTTAAAGGTGGTATAAATCATAAACCTGAAATAGTGGCTAGTAATTTGTACACTATATGTCACAGACACTTAACAACCAAAAAAAAATTAGATCAAAATGAACAACAAGAAAATTTATATAGAATTTTCTACTATGATTGTTATCCTTTAAATTTCAGAATTCATCACCCACTTACAAAAAAATTGATAGATTTTTCCAAGACCACAGAGCATCGTTTCCGACAAGAGTTTTTTAAAGAACTTAAGAAAAAAAGGAAAGTGGCCCTTAGGTTGGGTCACCTTGTGACTTATAAGGATTGGAAAATTCCTGCTTATCATTTAAAGGATTTGTTGAAACAGAATTTTGGCAACCTTACTGAAGGACATATTACTCTTGATATTGTTCAAAAGGGAACAGACATTAAAATAGGAATTGATATTGCTTCTTTAGCTTTAAAAAAGCAGGTTGATAGAATTATTTTAATTTCAGGTGATAGTGATTTCGTTCCCGCGGCGAAACTGGCCAGAAGAGAAGGTATTGATTTTATATTGGATCCTTTGTGGCAACGAATCAGTCCTTCTTTGTATGAACATATTGACGGACTTCGTTCTGTCATTAAAAAACCAGATTAAAAAAAATAAAAACAATGCCATAAATGGTTGACATATTTGTCTTAACTGTTGTGTTTTTAAAAAATTAAGGAGGAAAATATGGGACCCAGAACATTTGTAAGTTTTGATTATGATAATGATGAAAATGAGAAGAATCTATTTATAGGCCAGTCAAAAAATTCTAGAACGCCTTTTGAAATAACTGATTGGTCATCAAAATCTTCACTTCCTCAATCTCAATGGGAACGGCTAGTAAAGGATAAGATTAATAGATGTAGCTTAATGATAGTGTTAGTTGGTCAAAGTATGAGAAGTGCAGTTGGTGTAGAAAAGGAAATTAATATGGCACAACAACAAGATGTCCCATTCTTTGGTGTTTATGTTGATGGGGCTAATCAGTACTGTGCTCTCCCTTATGGGTTAAAAGAAAACAGAATTATACATTGGAACTGGAATAATATTGCAAATGCGATTGACCAAATGATGACAGAAGGTAAAAACAGATGAAAAGAGCTTTAATAGTTGGTATTGATGATTACGAAGTAGCACCTTTAAGTGGTTGTATAACAGATGCTCAAAATATCACAAAGCTTATCTCACAGAATGAAGATAAAACACCTAACTTTGAATGTAGAGCACTAACTTCAAATGATGAACAAATCACAAAAGCTTCTTTAAAAGAACATATAAATAATCTTTTTAAAGATGAAGCGGACATGGCGTTTTTTTATTTTTCTGGTCATGGGACTTCAAATAATCTTGGAGGTTACATTGTAACTCAAGATGCAAAACAATATGATGAAGGTGTATCTATGAGAGACATTCTTGATTTAGCTAATGAATCAAAGATTAAGGAGTGTATATTAATGTTGGATTGTTGTTTTAGTGGGAAGCTTGGTTCTTTACCTGCGATTAACAATAATTCAGCAGTAATAAGAGAAGGGATTACAATATTAACCGCCAGTAGACCAAATCAGATTGCTATGGAAGGTAATAGTGGTGGGCTTTTTACATCACTTGTTTGTGATGCTTTGAGAGGCAGTGCTGCTGATTTACTCGGTATTGTTACAACTGCAAGCATATATGCTCATGTTGAACCAATTTTTGGAGCATGGGAGCAACGCCCTTTATTTAAAGCACACATTTCAAGACCAACACCGATTAGATTTTGCGAACCACAAATTGAACGGCAAAGACTCAGGGAATTGACGAATTTATTTCCAAAGCCAACTGGAAGACATAAACTTGATAAGAGTTACGAACCGAAAGAAGAACCTAAAAATCACCCTAATGAAAAGAAATTTCAAATACTACAAGATTATTGTAGAAATGGTCTTGTAAGACCAGACGGTGAAGAACATATGTATTTTGCAGCTATAAATAATAAAAGTTGTAGTTTGACTTCACAAGGTCAATTTTATTGGCATCTTGCAAAAGCTGGAAAGATTTAGTACTTCATTCTGCGAGAAAAGTTCAATATCAAATATATTTGTAGTCACCGGCGTTTTCAAATCAAACAGCTAGTATAAAAAAAATCAAGCAATCCCTTAGTCCTTTAAAATTTTAAGTTTGCAATTCTAAAATCTGGCCTTGTGTATTGATTAGTAGAGATACAAGTAGATTTTTTAAAGTTTTTTTCTGTATTTGTCGCTGTTAAAGACATGGGACAAAAATTAAAATTCAATTTGGAAAAAAACTCTATTGTTTGCGGCGATTGCTGTAATGAGGAAGGAAATGGATGGCTTAATTTTATTCCTGACAACTCTGTTGACTTAATATATATAGACCCTCCTTTTTTCTCAAATAAAAATTATGAAATTGTATGGGGTAATGGTTTTGAAGTTCGCTCCTTTGGAGACCGTTGGAAAGGAGGAATTGAACATTATATTGATTGGATGAAACCTAAACTAGAACAAGCTAAAAGAGTTTTAAAAGATACAGGTGTTATTGTTTTTCACTGCGACAAAAATGCTTCACATAAAATAAGATGCTTATTAGATGATCGTTTTGGGGGAAATAATTTTGTTAATGAAATTATATGGTACTATAGAAAGTGGACAAATAGTCCAAATATTTTTCAACAAAACCATGATAATATCTATATTTACAAAAAGGATAAGCCTTATATTTTTAATCCTAAATATCAAGATGCTAAAGATGTTAGAGATTGGAAATTAAATACTGTAAAGGATAATGGTAAGAGAATAAACCAAATAATAATATATGACGAGCAAAAAACTGAAAAGGCTTTTAAGGAAGGGAGAATAAAATTTAAGAAAGAAGATTTGAGAGTTGTTCACAGGAAAAAAAATGAAGTAGCTATGGATGATGTTTGGGATTTAGGTGTTTTATCTTCAAATTCTCCTGAAAGAATAGGTTATAAAACTCAAAAGCCTGAAAGACTAATATGTAGATTCATAGAATGTTTTTCAAATGAGCAGTCTATTGTACTTGATTTTTTTGGTGGAGGTGGTACTACTGCAAAAGTTTGCTCTGATTTGAACCGGA
>JAPPLY010000029.1:34308-67437 GCA_028819305.1 Bdellovibrionales bacterium | reverse complement strand
TACCGGGAGGAAGGGATCCTTTGAATAAGAGAGGGTCTAACCCTGTTTTTCGTGGCGGTAGTTGGTTCAATAGCGCTTGGAACTTGCGTTCCGCGAATCGTGGCTACGCCACCAACCTGGGTTACTGGTACAGCATTACCGGGTTTCGCCTGGTGAGGACCTTGTAAGCCTTTAGGACTTTTACCCTTTTACCCTTTGGCTTGCCTTCGAGCCGTGGCTTGCGAAGCACGGCTTTCTCGAAGGCGGGTTTATTTTTAAGCTAATATTAGCAAAAAAATTTCTTTCACTCAAAATTGTTGCAAACAAGAGAGAAAAATTTCGGACATGCGTTTTGCCACAAAGCGACTTTTAAAGAGGCTTCTTACCCTGTTTCAGACCAAGAGGCAAAACCCTATTTTATCATAAAGTGATAACTTTCAGTCGCATTGTGCTCAAACTTGTCCCCGTGGAAACGGGAAGCCGAACTCATTTTTCCCTCTCTCCCGCAAAATTTTGAAAAAGAAAACTTTTTCTTCGAGGGCCGGGTCACGAGGATTAAAAGCGGTCAATCTTGTTTTTGAGGATAGTGTTATGATGCAAGTTAAAATTTTTACAATGCCCTTTAATTTCCAAGCCATAACTTTGAGTAGCAACAGGCGGAAATTGTTATGGCACTTCTTTATTATGGATTTAAAGGCTTGGCTGCCAAAGAGGACTGAAAGCCACTTGGCTTTCAGTTTGAACAGTTACGGAAAAGCTTGTTCCCGTGGAAACGAGGGTAATACCCTATTGGGTATAAAAATTCCTTGAATCCCTTCTTTTTTTTGTATATCGTGAAGTTTCCTTTGACAGAAAATGAACAAAGAAATAAAGGGACAAAATATATTCTAAAAATTGAGGTTTCCAAATATGGATAAAGACATCAAAAAAACAAAAACACAAATTCAAAAAGAGAAAGTTTTGTCTCTTTTGAATGAGGCGGATAAAATTTATTTAAAATCTCCGGCTTTGGATCCGGTAACAACGGCTAATGGCAATGAATCTTTTGGTAAGTTATATGAAGAGTCTTTAAAAAGATATGACTTTAAAATTGGTGATGTGGTAAAGGGGCGTGTTATCTCTATAGAAGACGATTATGTCTTGGTGGATATAAATTATAAAAGTGAAGGGTTTATTCCTAAATCTGAATTTCGCATGGTTGCTGGCCAGAACAATATTCAGGTAGGGCAGGAATTAGATGTGTATATTGACCGTATTGAAAATGAAAATGGAATGATGGTGCTTTCCAAAGATCGTGCGGATATTATACGAATATGGAAAGATATTTCTAAGGTGGTTGAAAATGAGGAAGTAATAGAAGGGACTGTTATAGCAAAAGTAAAAGGGGGGCTAAGTGTAGATATCGGGGTGAAAGCTTTTTTACCAGGATCACAAATTGAACTTCGTCCCGTTAAAGACCTGAACAGTTATGTGGGGCGTAAACTACAGTTTAAAGTGATTAAATTTAATCAGAAAAGGGGAAATATTGTGTTATCCCGTAGAGTTTTATTAAGCCAGGAAAGAAAGAATCTACGCTCCCGTACTTTATCTGAAATTAAAGAAGGGGCGGTTATCAAGGGAGTAGTTAAAAATATTACGGATTATGGAGTGTTTTTAGATTTAGGTGGTTTGGATGGCTTATTGCATATTACCGATATGAGCTGGAATCGTATTAAGTATCCATCCGAGTTGGTTTCTTTAGGGGATGAGATAGAAGTTAAAGTGTTAAAATTTGATCAGGAAAAAAATAGAGTCAGTCTGGGATTAAAACAATTAAAAGAAGATCCTTGGGGTATTGTGAGTAGTGAAATAAAAATAGGGGATGTTCTGAAAGCTCATGTCGTGAGTCTAATGGATTATGGAGCTTTTATGAGGTTAAGAGAGGGAGTCGAAGGGCTTGTTCATGTGAGTGAAATGAGTTGGGGGAAAAAGACCAAGCATCCTTCTCAGCTGCTAAAAGTAGATGAGGAGGTGGATGTTAAAGTTTTAGGTGTAGATCAGGAAAACCATAGAATCAGTTTAGGTATAAAACAGTTAACGCAAAACCCGTGGATGGAATTAAAGGAACAATGTCCAGCTGGAACACAAATGGAAGTAACCGTAAGGTCCGTTACTGATTTTGGTTTGTTTGTGGAAATAAAAGATAAAGAAATGGAGGGTTTTATTCATGTCTCTGACCTATCGTGGATGAAACATATTTCTCCAAAAGAACAGTATAAGAAAGGGGATGTTTTATTAACTGTCGTTAAGGATGTTAGTCTTGAAGAAGAGAGATTTAATTTAAGTGTTAAGCATTTAGAAGAAGATCCTTGGTTAAATGTAGAGTCAAAATATCCCCCTGGATCTCGTCATGAAGTAAAAGTTAAAAAATTAATGGACTTTGGGGTTTTTGTTGAATTAGAGCCGGGGATAGAGGGACTGATTCATATTAGTGAGTTAAGTGTACAGAGAGTGGAAACTACAAGTCAAGCAGTACAATTAGGGGATATACTAAGAGTGGAAGTTTTGAATATTGATTTGGAAGCTCGTAAAATCGGCCTTAGTGTTAAACAGGTGCAGTTAAGAGAAGAACAAAAGTCTGATGTTTCTGTTAATGTAGAAAAGAAATCCAATAATGAGGAACAGCCAGTGCCACCGAAAAAGAAAAAGGAGGAGAGTTTTTTTGGACGAGCACTCAAAGCCTCTCTTGGAGTTGCATCTTCAGGTTCGGCAGAGGCTACGAAGGCGGATTCTTCTTCAGATCCTGAATAGCAGTGTGTTTTTCATAAGAAAATAGGAGTCAAAAAGCTCAGATCTCCGCCGCGAAAGCGGGCGAAGAGCCGGACTCACTTTTACCCCCTATTCTCTTATGAAGACAGACATATAAATTTTTATTGATCTATTTTTTGGCAATTAACAAAGAGGTGTGTTTATGAAAAATTGGAGAATGTCTTGGTTTGTTAAGATTATTATTGTAATAGCAGTGTTTTTTTTCTTTACCGGTATGACAACCTTTTTTTTTAAAGGGCAGAGCGTGGTACCTAAAACCAGTCAAGGTTCTATTTTGGCTTTAGATTTAAAGGGGATGATTATTGACAAATCTAAATTTCTTAAAGATTTAAGACAGTACTCACAGGACGAGAAAATAAAAGGTGTTTTAATTCGTCTGGACTCTCCAGGAGGATCTGTTGCGCTTAGTCAGGAAATTTATCATGAATTTAAAAAAATACGAGCAGATTTAAAAAAACCAGTGGTTGTTTCTGCTGGCTCTATGATGACCAGTGGTGCTTTGTATGCGGCGGTGGGGGCTTCCTTTGTTTTTGTTAATTCTGGAACTTTATCTGGTTCTATTGGAGTGATTGTGCCTTTGATGAATATGGAACGTTTATATGATTGGGCAAAGGTAGAGCCTTATTCAATTAAAACAGGTGAATTTAAGGACACAGGGACCCGGTTTCGTCCTATGACTTCTCGAGAGAGGGTTTTATTTCAGGATCTTATTAATGAACTATTAGAACAATTCAAGTCTGCCATTATAGAAGGTCGAAATATGGCGATGGAAGACCTGGAACCTTATACAGATGCGCGGATTTTCACTGGAGAGGTAGCTGTATCAGCTGGTTTTGCTGATTCTATTGGTACTTATTCTGATGCTATTGAAAAAATAGGAGAGCTATCTGGATTGGGAAAAAAACCAAAGCTTTTTACCCCTCAACCCACCTATTTTGACTTACTAAGCGGGCGCATTAACAGCCGTGTTTTAAATGCTCTTATAGATAAAGGAGCAGATATATCTACTTCTTTTCTGGAAGAAAAAAAGATTTTCTTTTCTCTTTTGGGATTTCGTTCCGGTTTCCGTCCTTTGTACATTTTTCCTCCAGCTATAGGAATGTAGATTTTGTTCAATAAATTTACAGGGTTTATTTGGATATGTATCATTCCTCTGCACAAATGATGATTCCTAGAACAACTCCTTGTGTAAAGGTGTTGATTATTATGAATCTCGTTTGTTGGTTCTTATTAGTGTCTATTGTTCAAAGATTTTTTATGAAAACGGATGTTATATACCATCTGTTTGGCTTTGTGCCCTCCGCTATTGATAACCATTTTTTTATCTGGCAGTTTTTCACTTATATGTTTATTCACAGTGCGGGATTGTTTCACATCTTATTTAATATGATGGTCTTATGGATGTTTGGTTCTGAGTTGGAACAGCTATGGGGAAGGAAGTTTTTTCTCACCTATTATATTATTTGCGGAGTAGGTTCTGCTGTTGTGTATTTTGTGGGTGTAAAGCTTTATTTCATCTTTAGTGGTATTAGTGCTGTAATGGATATTCCTGTTGTAGGAGCATCAGGAGCTATTTTTGGTTTATTACTTGCTTACGGTTGGATATTTGGTGAGCGTTTGGTGCTTTTTATGTTTGTTTTTCCTATGAAGGCACGTACTTTTACGATTCTTATTGCGGCTGTGGAATTAATGACAATACTTCAATCCGGTTTTGGCACTCCTGTAGCTAATCTGGCCCATTTAGGTGGTTTATTATCAGGATTTTTATTTTTGCGATTTAAGTCTGTTTCGCAAAAATTTCAACAAAGGTCTTTATTTCGTCGTCGCCGAAAGTTTAAAGTGTTAAATGGGAGAGATGATTAATAAGAGTGTGTAGACGTTAAAAGAATCGTTTTCAAAGCTATGGATTAATAGGAGGGTATGCGAGGGTTTTATAGTTGTCTTTTTTGTGTTATATTTTGGGTTTAAAAAAAGGAGGTATGAAGAATGAAGTTAAAAAGTATTATTCGGGATTTACAGTTTGATAAGCGTATTATGGAGTGGAATATTCGTTATAATTTAATCACTCATCAGGAATATCAAAAATATCTAAATGCTCTTCCTGATGTATCAGATGATAAAGAACCTATAATAGATATTAATCAACTGGAAAAAACGGAAGATCATAAAAAAGAGTAGTGGGTGCTATTGTGGACAAACCCTGTTTAAAACCTTAAAAGGGGGACAGTTCGAAAGTTTCAACAACTTAAAGAATAAAGACTTAAAAGCTCAGATTCCCGCTTTCGCGAGGACAGGTATGTGTTTTGCCACAAAGCCACCGCTGGTCGCTATACCTGATCTAATTAATAAAAAAAGACCGGAAGGGCTACCCCCCCCCCGGTCTTTTATTTTTTCAGCTATACAACTAATAGATTAGAAGTGGAAATAATGAACATAAGATAAAGAAATAGGAAGTCCCATTTCATTAAATTTGAATAGCGCATTAAATTCATCTACTACCTCGTAACCTATATCTAGGACAAGACCTGTTCGACTAGCTGGAAAATACTTCAAAGATAAATAAAGGGATAACAAAAGATTATTGTCTCTTCCCATTCTTAGGTAGTTTGCTTTTAAACCTATGGCAGGTACAAACTTCTCTTTTCTGGTATTTTTAATGATATTAAATTCCCCCCATAGTCCCGCTTCAAACCTTTGTAATTTTTTATCTGCAAAGCTAAGTCCTACATTTGGGCCAATTTCAAAATGTCCAGCGTTATACCCGTATAGCAGATCCGCATCAACAAACATATTTTTGTCTGCGTTTGTGTGCCATGGAATGACATTAGCTCCTACTTGAACACGGTGTGTTCTTTTACGATAACGGTACCTCTTCTTCCTCATACCATCCATGCTTGAAGCCATACCTTCTTCCGCTTGAACTACGGTAGGTATCGAAACAGGGATGGCTACCAATAGAGAAAGGAAGCCTAAAAACATAAAAGATACTATTTTACTCATAATTATACCCCCTTGTATGTATTTCTATACAAATATGTGTTTCTTATTTCTATAATGTAAGCATATCTATTTTTTTTTACAATAGAAGACTAACATAAAATGAAGAACATTGTTTTAAAAATTGACACCTAATAGCATAGTAATGTGCATCCAGTCTCCATAAGGTCTAAAATTGGTGTTTTGTTTGCCATTTCCAATATTTAGAATTAATGGTACAGCTTCTTGCTCCAATGTGACAAATTTAAAAGCGTATTGCAGACCAAAGTGTATCTTTTTGAGAAATTGAAACTCCAGACCTAAACCCATATTTAGACCGAAGCCTTTATCTTCAAAAAAACCGGATTGGTCAGTAAATGTAGCCACCATTGTAACTGAAGAATGGTAAACACCCAGGAAAAAATAAGGCTGTAGCCAGGAAAAATTCTTGTTAAATAAATTTTTATCCAAAAAGTACTTAAAATCCACTCCCATAGAAATAAAGTCGGCAGCACCAATAAAAGCTTGTCCTGAGTCCGATTTTAAAGCTATGGAATGGGTACTTGCTATGAGTGCAAATTGAATAGCGAAATTTAAGTCGAAAAAGTAGTTAAGGTATCCTCCATAAGTGGGACCTACCTGGTATAGGGCGGACATATTTAATGTAAATAATTGGATACCCCCTATAGCCCCTAAAGTAAGGAATCGGCCTGTTTGAAAGAAATTGATATTTTCTTGTTCTTCTGCTGTATTTTCAAACTCGGAGTAGTCAGCAAAAGGATCATAAGCATTTATTTCATTTGATTTTTCTTTCGTATTATTTTGTGCTACCAACCAGGATTGGGTATTTTGTGTATTTTGTGGTTTCTGTAAGCTTCTTTCCAAAGGTGAACGGAGGGCAGAGTTCGCAAATTCCTGACCCCCGGGTTGGATATTTACAGTTGCCCCTGTGGCGGGCTTTATACCTGCCAGGTATGTAGAAAGGAAAATAATAATAAAAAAAGTAATTCTCATTATGATAATGCCTCTTTATGAGAAATATTATCGGTTTTCCTTATATAAGAGATAAAAAAAAGTGTTTTTAAACCGTATAATAGGACCATTGAACAGGGTCAGGTTCATAAATAGAGGGAGCTTAACCATTAAATGAGATGGGTAAGTTTTGAATTAAAAGCGGTTTTTGATGATTTTTAGTTCTAAAATAAGCAAAATAAGCATGCCTTAAACTCAGCGAAGAAATTGCTTGGATTATCGAAAAATATAAAGTTTAAAGGTATCTGCTGATTTAACTAGTCAAGGAGTAGGTATGGATTATCGTTCCGTGGGAGTGGATGTTGCTGAGGCAGATAAATTAGTTCAGTGGCTGAAGAAAAAATCATCCCTTTCATCTTGCTCGAGAGTTCTATCCGGTATTGGTGCTTATAGTGGTCTTTTTCAAGCTGTATTTCCTGATATGGATGAACCCTGTATATCGGCGAGTGTGGACGGTGTAGGAACAAAGCTACAGTTAGCTGTTCACTTCAAAAGATATGTAGAAGTGGGTCAGGATTTGGTAGCTATGTGTGTTAATGATCTTATTTGTAGTGGAGCAAAGCCTCTTTTTTTTATGGACTATTATGCTTGTGCTCAATTACTTCAAAAACCTGCTAGAGAATTTTTAACTGGTGTTCAGAAAGCCTGTGAGCAAAGCCATTGTTATTTGTTGGGGGGAGAGACAGCGGAGATGCCGGATAGCTATACAGGACTTCATTTTGACTGTGCTGGTTTTGCTTTGGGGGTAGTGGATCGTGCCAAGATACTGGGCGCACATAAAGTCGAGGTGGGGGATCGTTTAATTGGGGTGTCCAGTTCAGGATTTCATAGTAATGGATTTTCCCTACTAAGAAAAATATTTCAGTCGGATATATCTCTTTGGGAGGAGGAACTATTGAAACCGACCGCTCTTTATGTATCTTTAAGTTTGGAGTTGTTTAAAATAAAGGGGTTGAAGGCTATAGCTCATATCACAGGAGGAGGGATGGATAATTTATTAAGAGTTCTTCCTAAAAAGACAGCGGCGGCTATAAATATTTGGAATATACCAAAACCTTTTATGGAAGTGAAGCGGAGAACAGGAATGGATCTGCTGGAATTAATGAAAGTTTTAAATTGCGGTATAGGTTTGATTGTAGTTATTTCCGCTAAAGATGTTAATCAGATAGGGCAGCTTGTAAAATCGAAAGGTTTTGAAGTTATAGACTTAGGAGTTGTCGTATCCAAGAAAGAACAAGCTCCTTCCTGGTATATCCATTCTTAGTGGATGGACATCCGTTTTTTATTTTTTTGATAAATTTATTGTGATAGAGGGATTATGCGGGATGTAGTGATTGTATCTTCTGGGGGACGGGGAGCTTGGCTGGCTCATCAATTGCAAAAAAAAGCTTTTCAGACCACTGTGTTTGATATATCCGCTCTACAACCCCTATCTTCAGCGGAAAGAGAAGGTCCTTTTGGTGTTTTTCTACCCTCTCACTTAAGTGATCTACAAAAAAGTTATTTATGTGGAGATCATTTTTATTCCGTTCCACAGGGTTTTTCTTTTTTTATACCGAACAGGTCAGGAAATTGCGAACTTTGCCCTCCGTTCATCTTTGGGAAGAAGCTTACAGAAACTACAAAATTCAAACAAGATCAGTATCCCTCTCATGGGCCAGTGGAATTAAGAGGTGCGTTGCACCCTTTTTTTATGGAGACATGCTTGGATTTTCAGGTTTGTCATTCTGTTTTAAACCAGGAGAGTTTTATTTTTACGCACTTAACGGAGGATCTGTTCTCTAAGAAAGATAAAAAGCTTCGGGGATTTTCAAACCGCATAACTATACCTTCCCCCTTTTCAAAAAATAAGTTGGGACTTTTAAGTAGAAAGAAAGTACAAAAGGTAAAAGAATCTATAAAGTCCAATTTGTTCTTATATTTGGCAAAAGAGTTTTCAGGAAGTTATACCGAGTCTTTTTCTTATGGGTTCAGCCCTTTGTTTTCTGATTATCTCTTTAGGGAGTCTTCACAGAGGTACTTTGCGGATATTAAATGCTCTTTAAAAAAAGAAGGAGTGGAGTGGTTAGATGTGTCTTCTGCTGATTTATCTTCGTCTGATAACCTGTTAAGAGATTTTAAGTTAACAAAAACACATATAGAATTTAAGTGGAATGGAGAAATACAAAGAAGTCGGTTTTTGATATGGACATTAAGTGGACCGGAAACCCTTCATTTTTTTTCAAATAGTATGTTTTTCTTGTTTCCCAATTGGAACCCACCGATGAAAATATGGAAGCGGTTTTCTTTATCCTGGGACCAAGGTGCTTTTGAAAAAGTGATTCCTCTTTTGCTTTTAGTTTTACCTGAATACACAAAAAGCAATCATGTATCACACGGACAGGAGCCTATTCATAGTGGGAGAGAAGGTTTTTTAAGCCTTAAACGTCATCCTGAAGCGGCTAAAGTGGATTTATGGATGCTTTGCCCTTATGCTGATCGTTTTAATAAGTTTGTTTTGTCTGCTTATTTGAAAGCTGCTTTAGACCGGTTGAACCGGCTTTTTCCCGGGTTTTCCATAAACGGCTATTTACCAGAACAGGGTATATGTCATGATTATTTTGTATTATACGAACAAATGAATCTTTTTAATAAAAAAAACAGGGATAAAAAATTCCAGAACCGGTTACTTCATTTAAACCCAGAGGCTGCTGAAAAAATAGATGCTTATTCTCTTATGCGGCAATCCAGTGATATTTTGGAAAATCTTTTAAAGAATAAAGTGTAATGTCATAGTGGCGGATATTAGTATCGGAAGAGATATAAGTATGGATTTTGTTGTTTCGTATTTTGCTGAAAATCAGTAAAAGGGCATAAATTTTCTTGAGTTTATCAGTTGAAAAAAGTAGGTGCAGGTTTTGTTAGTTGTTTTTTAAACAAAATAATTGAATCTGGATAAGTAGGGGGAGGGGAGTTGGAGGTATTTTTCAAGATTTTTTTCTCATATATAGACTTCAGTTATCATTTATATACAATAAAAGCTTTAGTTTATAACAGATTCTCCGAGTAAGCATTATATTAAATTAGGAGAATATAAGAAGTAAAAGGTTAGGAACAGGGGTGCTGACTTACTTTTACTCCTTATATTTTCTTACCGAAAAGCTTACTTTATTTAAGTGGAAAAACACAAAACTCACTTAAGAAAGAGGGGACTATGAAGGGTCCTATTTCTATACTGGTTCAGTATAAAAACAAAGGTGGATTTTCCTTATTGGAGATTCTGGTAGTAGTAGGTTTGATGGCGGTTATTACTTTTGGGACCATACAATTAGCCACTGTTTCTATACAGTCTTCTCAGGTGGTAAGAGGGACCTTTTCTGAGCAGGAATTACGAATTGCCGTAAATAACATTCTCACAAATGACAATCACTGTAAGGCCAATTTAAAGCCGGAAACGGGAAGGCTTACTGGTAATGATAGTCAAAAAGGAATAGGTACGATTAGTAAATTGGAGCAAGATGGTGTGGCTTTATTGGAGGAAGGGGAGCTTTTTAAGGGGAATTTAGACATTGTGAAATTGGAGCTTACGGGGAATGCGAGTGAGGACCCAAAGATGGCGACAGTGAATAGAAAATTTGTGGTGTATTACAGTAAAAAGAATATGCAGGATTTAAACACATTGGAGGGAGGTGCCTGCACGAGTGGCGATACGAGTGGCTGTTATTTTTTGGAGTGTGATCTGGATTATAGGTTGGAAAATGTAGGAGTTACCCCTGATGTTTTAACTTGTGATACTTTAAATTGCGTGGGCGGGGATAATATATCTTGTTATACGGTGGATTTAGAAGAACCCTCCCTGACAACCTCTTTAGATACTTATAATGTCAGTGTAAAAAAGCTTTCTAATTTAAGTAAGGTAGGAAAAGGTCGTGCTTTAGTAGGTTGTGGTGGCACATCAAAAATACAAGTGAGCACTATGACCGCTTTTGGATTTGAATCGGGTTTAAATACGGTAACCGGTTCGGCACCCAATCAGGATGGGTCTTTCAATACTTTTATGGGTTATCAGGCGGGATACTCTAATACGATAGGAAGCAGGAATCATTTTTTTGGTTTTCAATCGGGCTATTCCAATACAACCGGGATCAAAAATATTTTTATAGGTGAGAGCGCAGGGTACTCTAATACTCAGGCTGAGAATAATCTCTTTATAGGTAATAGAGCCGGCTATCATAATACGGCTGGCAATGAAAATATCTTTATAGGCAATGAAGTAGGTCTTTCTAATGAATTTGGTATAAGGAATGTTTTTATAGGATATAGTGCTGGAAGGGCAAATACAGGAGATAACACTACTCCCACCGCTCCGTTGTGGAAGAAGCCGGGTAGTAATAATACTTTTATAGGATATCATACCGGTTTTAACAACACACTCGGTTTTAATAATACTTTTATAGGACCACAGGCGGGTAAATTTGTGACTACAGGTCATAATAATATCTTTATAGGAAATATGGCGGGTCGTGATACGACTACAGGTTTTTTTAATACCTTTATAGGGATTGGTGCTGGTATGTTTAATCAAACATCAATTTGGAATGTTTTCATAGGACAATCGGCTGGAAAATATAATCAAATATCTAATCATAATATTTATGTAGGTGGGAGAGCAGGAAGTTTTAATGAAGAGAGTTATAATACTATGGTGGGATCCTTTGCCGGGGGACTTTATGGGACAGGTCACAACAATGTGTTCTTAGGAAGCATGGCAGGGTTTTGCAACTCTCCCACTCCATTTACACACTTATGGGGTAGTGCAGCTGGTGAAGCAGAAAGAAAAACTTGGTCTGTGAACTGCACAGGAGATTATAATACCTTCATTGGAGATATGTCTGGTTTCTATAATACCACAGGTGAACAGAATGTATTCGTAGGGGCAGAGACTGGGCGGAGCAATACCACGGGTAAATATAATGTCTTTATAGGAGGACGCAGTACTGGTGTTAGTAACACTAGTGGTAAATATAATACTTTTATAGGGCATAGTGCTGGTAGTTACAATACTATAGGTGAAAAAAATACCTTTATTGGAAGAGAAACTGGGAACCACAGTTCAGGTAACAGAAACATATATATAGGGGATAATGTAGGGCCACCTGGATCTGGTTCCCGTGCTGGGATAATCAAAACAGGAAGTAACCAACTCAATATAGGGGATTTAATTTTAGGAAAAATAAATACGGCTCCTTCCTCCAGTCCTTCCATTCCCTCCTCTCCCGGGGTTGTTATTCACGGGACTTTAGAAAGTGCACAAAAACTGACTGTACATACAGGGGGACTTGAGGTTTCAGGAGGATTTATCTGTACCGGTACGGGTTGTCCCGCTCCAGTTATCCCTTCCTCTCGGGAGTATAAGAAAAACATCAAAAAATTTAAAAACTTTGAAAGAGCTTATGAAGATATAAAAAAGACCCCTTTATATACTTATGAGTACAAAGAGGATCACCCGAATAAGAGTCGTATGGGTTTTATTTCTGAGGAGCTGCCTAATTATCTTCAGATTAAAGATAAAGATGCTCCTTCTATGCCGGATTGGCCTTCTATTTACGGAACCTTTTGGGCAGCTATAAAAGCCTTAATTATCAAGTTTGAAGGTTTTAAAGAAAACACTTTGTTGGCCCTAAACAAACTGACAGAGCAAATAAAAGCCGTTGCAAGTCAAATAGAGGATATAAAAGGGATATGGGCAAAAGAGAAAGAGAAATTACAGGAGATGATAGTACAAAAGATACAGAGTGTGGATTTAAAGGTTCAATCTCAAAAAAAGATGTCGGAGGAGAATTCCACACAGTTATCTCATCTGGGTGAGAAAATAGGAGGGGCAATAAAGGCATCTGAAAACAATCAAGAGGAGATAAATAAATTAAATACCCTCATTCGTTTTCAACAAAAAGCCCTTACATTGCAACAAAGAAAGATCACACAGTTAGAAACAAAACTGAAGAATATAGAAGAGGCTCAACAAAAGGCCAAAGAGTAAAGATACTGACTTCAACACAACACGATGCAATAAATAATCTTAATAACTTATAATTCTCTGGTGTTACACCTTTTAAAGATTATATAAAAAACAGGATTCATCTGGAGATGTGAATATTTAGAGGCTTGTTTTTTAAAAAGATTATTCTTGATAGTTTATTATAGTAATTTATGATACTTTTTTATTCTCAATTTGGAAATTTGTTTTTAATGACATAATATACTGATCTTGTTTAATCCTCGCTTCTGCGGGGACAAGATTTTGTGGTTTTCTATTCTTATCATTGGGAGGAGTAAGTATTTACATTTGAAAAACCTCCCTTTTCAAAACGGATCGTATAAAGTACTATTTTAAAAGAGGTAAGGCCATCTAAAAAAGGAATGCGAAGGTGCTGGAAAGATATACAAGAAAAGAAATGGGTTGTGTATGGACTCAGGAGAATAAGTTCAGAAAAATGTTGGAGGTGGAAAAAGCTGTTGCTCAGTGCCAGGGCGAAATAAAACTAATTCCCTCTGATGTCGCTCAGATTATTCAGAAAAAAGCTCATTTTCAAATAGAAAATATATTAAAAAATGAAAAAAAGACACGGCATGATGTTACAGCATTTGTGCAAGAAGTAGCTACTCAAGTGGGAGAACCGGCCGGAGCCTATGTCCATTTTGGTTTAACTTCCTCTGATGTATTGGACTCGGCTTTGGCTTTATTGATCCGTGAAGCTTCTTCCGTATTAAAAAAATCTTTTGGATGTTTAAAAAAAACATTGTGGGAACAGGCAAAAAAATATAAGGAGGCCCTTTGTTGTGGTCGGACTCATGGGAGGCTAGCGGAACCTATTACTTTTGGGCTTAAGTTGGCCGGTTTTTTAATGGAACTGGAGAGGAACGAACAGAGATTTTTTCGAGCTGTTCAACAGGCTTTAGTGGGGAAATTAAGTGGTGCTGTAGGAGCTTACGGGACACTACCTCCAGAATTAGAACAAAAGGTGTGTACCGTGTTAGGGCTTTCTGCGGAACCGGTAGCTACGCAGGTGGTACCAAGAGATCGTCACGCGGAAGTTATTTTGTCTTTAGCTCTGACAGCTAGTGGTTTGGAGCGTTTGGCAGTGGAAATCCGTCACCTGCAAAGATCAGAAGTAGGGGAGGTGTCTGAGGGCTTTGCTCCCGGGCAGATGGGTTCCAGTGCTATGCCTCATAAGAAAAACCCCATTTACTCTGAAAATGTGACTGGTCTTTCTCGCCTGTTGCGTTCTTATGTATCCTCTGCTTTAGAAAATATTGTTTTATGGCATGAAAGGGATATTTCTCATTCTTCTGTGGAGAGGGAGATTTTTCCTTCTGCTTTTATTTTATGTGATTTTGCTTTAAATCGTATGGTGGAAGTCATTCAGGATTTACATGTTGATGAAAAACGCATGCTAGAGAATTTGCAGTCAGGAGGAGGGGTTGTGTTTTCTTCTTTACTTTTAACCTGTCTGGTTCAAAAAGGTATGCCTCGTTCCTCCGCTTATAAATTGATTCAATCTATTAGTTTTAATTTAAGACGGGGAGAGTCCCTGCAAGACCGGTTATTGGAAAACACAGATATTTTGAAATATCTTAGCCCGGATGAGATAAAGCAAAAATTTTCTCTGGAAAAAAGAAAGAAGCAGATCTCTTTACAGGTAACGGAAGTTTTAAAACGAGTACAAGTGCAATAAGGGTTATACTGGATTGGTATAAATTTTGAGGAATGATAAAATGAAGTGGATAAAAGGGGATTTTTTACATAAAGGGAAGGGTAAGAGTATTTATGCTATTCAAAATCACCCGGCTTTGGTGTGGATGGAATTTAAGGATGACTTAACAGCTTTTAATGGAAAAAAAACATCTTCCTTTAAAGGAAAGGGAGCTTTAAACAGGGATATGAGTTCTTTGATTTTTCGTTTTCTAAAGGGAGAGGAAATAGAAAATCACTGGATGGCGGATGTAAATAATACCGGAATGGTTTGCCGAAAATTGGAGATAATACCTTTGGAGGTAGTGGTGAGGAATCGTCTGGCCGGTTCCACAGCTCGAAAATTTCAATTTTCGGAAGGCCGACCTCTTCCCTCTCCTTTAGTGGAGTTTTATTATAAACAGGATGAGCTAGGTGATCCTTTTGTTAGCTCGGAGCAAGCTTTAGCTTTTGGTTTTGTTTCTGATGGGGAGGAAGTGGAATTTTTAAAAACACAAGCTTTACGGGTCAATGACAAATTAAAAACTTTTTTTGATTCAGCAGGCTTGGAATTAATTGATTTTAAGTTGGAATTTGGAAAAGAAAAGCCAGAGGAAGTGGATGGCTCTCTTCATCGGGAAAATCTCAATTCCAAAAATAGATTTTTACTAGGGGATGAAATTTCTTGTGATTCCTGTCGTTTGTGGGACAAAAAGACGGGAGATAGAATGGATAAAGATCGGTTTCGGTTGAATTTAGGTGGCATTGAGGAATCATATAAAAAAGTGCATGATTTGTTATACCGATCGTTCCCCGCTGTCCGCTTTTACGAGGACAAGCTTCGCAAGGACAAGGTTTGAAAATACCAGATTTAAAGGTTTGGCTATCCTGAAGGAAAGAACCGAAAAGTTACGAAAAAGCTTGTCCCCGTGGAAACAGGGATCATAATTGATGGGTATAAGACGGACTTTGCTCTTGGTACTATGGCGGATGTAAGCAAAAGAGAGGTGTAAATGATGATTATCGGAGTTAAAATTTTACTTAAAGAGGAAGTATTGGATGTGCAGGGCAGGGCTATTGCAGAAACTTTAAAGCGTCGAGATTATTCCATTGAAGATTGTCGGTATGGCAAATTTTTAGAATTAAAAGTGAGTGGAAATAATAAAGAAGAAATTTTAGAGCAAGCTAAAAAAATGGCTGAATCGGTGTTATGTAATTCTCTTGTAGAAAGTTATGAGTTAGAAGTTTTGTCTGAGGATCCTGTGGTGAAAAAGGGTCAATAGCTATGAAACCTGTAGCTGTGGTGCGTTTTCCAGGAACCCAATGTGATCAGGATGTGGTAAAAGCTATAAAGCTTTTACACTACCCTGTAAAAACAATAGGACACGCAGATCGTTTCTCACCTAAAGATTATTCCGCTTTTATTTTACCAGGGGGTTTTTCCTATGGGGACTATTTGCGAGCTGGGGCTTTGGCGGTTCATTCTCAGGCTATGCAGGATATTTATAAAGCAGCGGAAGCGGGAAGACCGATTTTGGGAATATGCAATGGTTTTCAAATTTTGTGTGAGGCGGGTTTGTTGGAAGGGACTTTGCAGGTCAATCAAACTTTGCGTTTTATTGATAAATGGGTGGAGTTGGAATTAATACATTCCTGTTCTGTTTGGGGGGGAGATCAAATAAAGAAAACAGTGTGCATCCCTATTGCTCATAAGGAAGGGCGTTTTTATGCCTCTGAAGAAAAAATGAAGATGTTACAAGATCAGAGTTTGATTTGGTGGAAGTACAAAAAAAACCCTAATGGTTCTTTAGAGAGTATAGCGGGAATAATGAATAAACAAAAAAATGTTGCCGGTCTGATGCCTCATCCAGAAAGAGCTATGGCGGAATGGATGGGAGGCACAGCAGGTATCTCTTTTTTTAAGACTTTTTTTTGACTTCTATTCTCTCCTGAAGAGCTTTATCTCTATTTTTAAAACTTTGTATCTATCTCTTAAATTTGGTGCTCTGGATGGTGTTAGATTTTTAGTATCTTTATTGTTATTTGGATTGGGAATTGAATCTGTACTATTCATAAAGTTTTCAAATTTCAAGAGAGCTTTAGTCCAGCTTTTAAATCTATTTTCATAAGTTTTTGCAGAATATTTTGAAATTTCTTTATTGTTCATATCTGTATATGTAGGTTGTTTTCCTAACTTAGTCCAAACATCTAATAGATTGGAAAATAATTGTTCTTCTGTAATATTTAAGCGAGAACGACTGTTTTCCAAACCTGCTCTTTCCAATATATCAAACCAACTGTTAAATCTTCTTGTTAATGTAGTTGGTGTAATAATAACAACCTTCTTTTTTAATCTATATTTCACGAAATTCAAAGGAGTTTTCAAATCTGTGTCATTGGATAACAAAACAACACAGTCAATATTTTCTTTACAAGAATCATAAACAATATGGGAAGCAATATTTACATCTGTTTCTTTTTCTTCTGGTTTAAAAATTTTTACTGTTTTATTAGTGATGATTTCCTTATTTAGTTTTGGATCATATTTTATCAATTTTCCTTTGATACGTCTTCTTTTATGTTTACCATATATAATTTCAATATTTCGTAGTGTCTTTAAAACCTGTAGATAGAGATGATGTTTCCAGGCTGAATCTGCTTTTGTAGGAATAGCTGTAAAATATTTATTTTTTGCTATTTTGTGAAAAGAAGAGGTTAATATGTTTTCAGTCAGAACCTTCACATTCAACCATTTATAAGGGGTATTATCAAGGGAGTAATGCAGATTCAATCCATCAATATAAATATTTGTATTTAGAGAGTTAGAAGATATAGATTGCAAAATATAAGCCTCAAAAAGACGAAAGCGACCGAAAAGGCCGCCTCGTACCCCGTCATTCGTAAATCACGGGGGTAGCTAACAATAATATGATGTAAAATAGCAAAAAAGTCAAGAACAAATTTTTTTCAGAATTTATCCACCAAAAAAGCCCTTGGTCAGCCTAAAAACCCATGTATAATTTCATGTAGAATTATGCTCTACAAGGGATTTTATCAACCAAAATGAAGTAATAAACTGAACAAAAGGGGGCTTCAATATGAAGATTAAGATATTGTTTTTTTGATATGTTGAAATTTAAAAATTCTTCTCCCTCAAGTCCTCAACAAAAGGTGAAGGGCTGTTCGGGAAGGTGGATTTTTTGATTGTATAGGTCTCACTAAGCTATTTTTTCTCTAATTAAGATATTCTTTATTATTAGTTATTATATATCTTCTCCTTCAATAATTTCTAAAACTATTTCAAATCTTTTCTGAGCATTGGATAACATTTCTGAGAAGCTGAGACAAAAATTCCCAGCCTTAGATTGTGATTCTTTATTATCAATAACTTCTTGAGCATACTCCTTACCGATTATATAATCCAAGAAATTATTTTTTTCATTATTTTTTATCCGTGAATAATTATAATAGGTCTAATTGATTACTATTGTTTTCAATATCAAATATAGTGTCTTGTGAAAATACTTTTCTTCTTTTTTTAATGATAATTTCCTCTCCTATTGCTTTGTCTTTTAATTTCCTTAAGTCAACAACTGCTCCAAATTTCAAAAATACATTGAAAAAAACTGCATAATTTTTGCCCCAATAAACCATTGCACAAGACATCGGAGCACCTTTTCCTTCCATGTTACCATTTTCTAAAAATTTCAATCTAGTCTCATATAAAAAACATACAGCAGTAGCTTTTCCCCATATATATTCTTTCCAGTGGCTTGTATTAGTAGCGACTGGAATCAAAGCTAACACTTCTGAATGAAAGCGATTATTTGCATCAGCACATTTATATAACCAATGTTTTATTGTTGTTCCTTTTTCCCGATCTGCTCCATAAGGAGGATTGACATATATAGTTTTATATTTCCAAGATTCAACTAAACCATCGTGTTTAGGTAAAGAGAATTCTGTATTTGCTTTTACTATTGACCACTTGTTAGAACAGGGATCAAGTTCTATTACACCTTCAAACACCTGTTTAACTGCTTTTACATATCTTCTGGGAGTACACCAATTAACATTTTGAGAATTAACAGTGCGGCCTGCTGTCATGTAAGTATCTCCTTCCACTTTTTTTGTGTCAGAGAATTAATATCTGACTTTAGATTTTGAATACTCTTGTTAATCGGCGAGATAATGTTAAACCAGTTCTCAATCTTGGGTAAATTCTCTTTAAAATATTCTTGAATAGCTCTATCTGCTGATAGTGAAATTTTTACTTTTGTAAAACTGTTACTTGTTTTTTGGTTTTGATAACTACTTATAAATGCTTTTCGAACAGATTCATATTTTGTGGTAGGATTTAACAATAAATTCTCTACAAATTGAGATAACCCCTCATCAGTTAAAAACAATAACCAATCATACGATTGAGCTAATACTTTTAACTCTTTGTTATGGTCTTCGGAAGTAAACCAGTTACCATGATTACTTACAATTCCTACTGTTAAAATGAAATCTCTTAATAAGTCTGGAGCATTTGATTTGATTATATGCTTAAGGAATTCATTATAAGGTTCATATTTTAATTCTCCATTGGGTAACTGCAAAACTCCACACAAAGTACCATCATTAGACATTCTTTTTCCTAAAGTAAAAAAATCAACATTTTGTTATTATTTTAAATTTTTTGTTCATTACATTCTATTTTAATATTTTATCCGTTATCAAGAATTCAGAAATAACCTTATTAGCATATAGCTAACAGAAAAAAATTGTATTTATTTTGCTTTGCATAATTTTGTTTTCAAGTAATAAAAAGTAATTGTCTTTTTAGTTGTTTAAAACTAACCACCAAAAAAGCCCCTTGACCAAGTAAAAATCCGTGTAGCCAAATATGTAGCCTCATGTAGCCAAAAATTGAAATGCTGAGAAATACCCCGACATAAACACAGCGAAATGGTGATTGCCTGATTAACCAAGAAACACGAGGGTTTGAAATACCCCGACATTTCCTGAAACATTGAACGTATGAATATTAAAAAGTGTGTGGTTCAAGTGGCAGTTCTTACAACCAAGACTTCCACGATATCCCCTTCATTTAGTTCTTCATAAGAAGTATTGGTAAATTCTGTTACAGTGGAAAAATATACATCCTGTTTATTCTTTTTATCCCAAATAGCACCAAAGCCAATATCCGGCATAATCCGCCGGATAGTTCCTTTGGCCGTTCCTTTAACTTCTAATACTTTTTTGTACATTTTCTTATTACTTTTAGTAATATTTTTTATATAAAGCTTCTTCTCATATAGCCATTAACTAATACAAGAAACTACAAATTTGATAACTTTTCAATATTATTTTGAAACAAAGAAGGTTGCAGATTTGATATTCTTTCACTAGCTATTTTCACATAATCTTCATTGATTTCGTAACCTACAAATTTCCTACCATTTTTCAATCCAACGACAGCTGTAGTACCACTTCCCATAAATGGATCTAAAACAATATCATTTTCAAAAGAATAAAGTTGCATAAGACGAAATGGCAACTCTTCAGGAAATGGCGCAGGATGACCTATTTTTCTAGCGGATTCTGTGTTCATATTCCAGATAGATTTTGTCCATTCAATAAATTGTTCTTTTTGAATTGTAGTTTTTTTTTCCTGTTTTTCTCTTTTATAAGCTCCTTTTGAAAAAATTAAAATATATTCATGTATATCTCTTAAAGTGGGGTTAGATGGAGAACACCAGCTTCCCCATGCTGTAGAAGTTCCTGAAGAAGCGGACTTATTCCATATAATTTCCCCCCTCATTAAAAAACCTATATCTATCATCATTTTTGAAATATAATCAGAAAGAGGAATGTAAGGTTTTCGTCCTATATTCGCTATATTGATACAAGCTCTCCCTCCGTTGACTAAAACTCTATATGTTTCCGAAAAAACTTTATTAAGAAAGTTTAGATACTCTTCTAGGGATAAATTTTCATCATAATCTTTTGAAACATTGTAAGGAGGTGAAGTTATCATTAAATGAATTGTGTTGTCTGGTAATTCAGACATCTTTGTTGCAGATTTTAAGAAAATTTGATTAATAGCATCTTCTTGAATAGCCCCCTCTATGTTATTTTGTGTATCTTCTTTGAAGTCTAAATTTTTATACAGTTTTGATCCATAAAACAAAGAAGAGTCATGCCCTTGTCTTCCTGAACTTCCAAAAGACTGAGTTCGTGTTTTGCTTTTTTTCATAAAACTCCTTCCATTAATTTTAAAAACTTTTCAGCTTTTCCTTCTATATTTTTTTCCCTATTTGACTTAGAGATAATTTGTCCTAATTTACTCTTCACAGTCATTGCAGAAAAATAGATCATACGAGAATGAATTAAGTTCCCAAAAAACTTTTCCAAGTTTTTTTTATTTTCAATAGTTTGAAAACCTTTTTTTGGAGTGTTCTTAATAACCCCTTTTTTTGGATGCAATGAAGGATTAAGTGACAAAAAACCTTGTATAATTCTTAAGTTCTTTAGAGAATCAACTTTTTTTTCATAGTGTTTTGTAATGGGTGAATTTCCTAAAACAACCAAGGGAATATTTCTTGTACATGGGTTGGCTACTCTTATACTGATTAGTTTTCCTATAGCTTTCAACATGGAATCAGACCTCAATTAAGGATGGATTTCCCTTATGAGTTGTATAATCTCCTATCCATTTAACAGTTTTCTTATTTTTATCAAATTCATAATTTGAAAGTATGCTCATTTTTATTTCAAAAATTATTTTTATGTCTTGATATTTCTGATGCTGCTTATCACTTTTACAAAAACCAATATCCGCGCTAGATTGCTTGGATAATCCAGCTTCTTGACATATTACATTAGTAACAGCATATAGATTAAACTTGCGAGCTATTGGGGAAAGTAATTGTTGACACCATTTTTCTGTAAATTGTCCAATGAGTGAATTTCTACTTTGTAATGTATATCCTGGTGATGTTACATTTTTTGGAATGTAGGCTAAGTAATTATCATTTATCAAATAAAAGAGTTTTTCTTGAGAAAGAACTTTTTTCTTTCTTAAAAAATGTTGAAAAAATTGTTTTTCAACTATATCACTCCAAAGTTCTGTTTTTTGCACTTTTCAGTATCCTTATATTAGAAGTGTCTAACTATAACATTTATTTAAAAAATTCTTATATCGCATAATGCGTTGTATTAAAGGCTGTCTCTGATATTATATATTTTCTTTAGTCTTTATCTCCCCAATATTCAATCAAGTCTATTGTTTTATTATCCGGTTCATGTTCTTCTGGCTCAATTTTTCCAATATCAACAATAACTGGAACATGAGTAAGTAAACCAGCTAATACACAAGTACCAATAGGCAATATAGATAGGTATTCAACAGACAATTTATCGAGATAGGCTATAGTTTTTTCAACAGCATTAATATCATGATTATTTATTAATCTATGTAAAAAATAATTATGTAATTGAGAGATAATAGTTGGTGATATATCATGTGGCCGTTGACTTGCTATTGTTAAAAACATGCCAAATTTTCTTCCTTCTTTTATAATTTCTTCAAATGTTTCCAACCTGTAGTCTTTCCAACTTTCAGCTTCCCTAAAAGATTCTTTTGATAAGATATTATGTGCTTTTTCAGATAATCCTGTTACTTTTGAAGTAACTGAAACATTTATTTTTTCTTTCAGCATATTTTTTCTGGATTCAACGTATCTGATTGTTTGAGCCGCGCTAAAAAAGAGGAGTATTTGATATATTATAATGAGTTAAGGCCCCACCAGGGATTAAATCAGAAGACACCCTTGCAAATGAATGGTATTTGTGAGAAAGCGAAGAAGTGATTTTGTCAGCGAATTAGTGAACACGTACAGTAAAAAGCCGTAAAATCTCAAATCTACCAGAAAGTTAAAGTTTCTTGTCATTTACAGTATTATTGGGTAGATATATGTTTTAACTCTTGTACGGCAGATGTAAAAAGAGCAAAGGAGTTTAAAAGTGCTTAAGGTAAATTCAATCCATACGTTACCACCAGAGGTGATAAATCATATCGCTGCCGGGGAAGTGGTAGAGCGTCCGGCGAATTTAGTTAAAGAATTGATTGAAAATAGTTTGGATGCGGGAGCTGATAAAATTGAAATGCATTTTTCAGAAGGTGGACGTTTTGTTCAGATAAAGGATAATGGCTGTGGTATTAAAGATTCGGAGTTAAATTTGGCCCTATCTCCGCATAGCACAAGTAAAATTGCTTCTCTTAAGGATATTTGGGTTATTAACAGTTATGGCTTTCGTGGTGAAGCTTTGGCTAGTATTGCAGAAGTGAGTGATTTGACTTTGGTTTCAAAACCGGAAAATCAAAAACAAGCGGCTCGTCTGAAAAGTGAGTTTGGAAAAAAAACTTCTGTAGAATCTATAGGCTCAGAAAAAGGCACTACTATTATTGTAAAAAATTTATTTCAGAATACACCAGCTCGATTAAAATTTTTAAAATCAGAAAGTGCGGAAACAACAGTCATTAAAAATACTCTTAAAGCTATGGCTCTTCCTCGTCCGCATGTAGAATTTAGGGTGTTATATAAAAACAAGTTATTGTTTTATTGGCCTGGTTCAAAGAATTTGCAAAAAAGAGCAGAAGAGATATTATCTTTAGAAAATACTTTTTACACTAAAACTAAATACCAGGATATTAATTTGGAAGCCGTGCTTTGCGCCCCTAACAATACTGTTTCCAATCGTCGGCAAATGTGGTTTTTTGTAGAAGGGAGATGGGTAGAAGATGCCACTCTTTACTCGGCTGTGATGTCTGCTTATCGAGGTTTGTTGATGCACGGAGAGTACCCTATTGTGGTGTTAAATCTTTCCTGTCGGAAGGAAGATTTAGATGTGAATGTGCATCCCGCTAAATCCAAGATTCGTTTTAGAAACTCTTCACCTGTTTTTAAGGCTGTTCATAATAGTCTGCGCGCGGTTTTGGAAAAAGCTTTATGGCTGGAGGATAAAAAGCAAAAGTCTTCTGTCTCTGATATTAAAAAGGAAACAGAACTGAGTTTTCCAGGTGAGGTATTTCAGCAAACCCAATTTCAAGAAAAAAAATATAAAGCCAAAGGGTTTTATTTAGATGAGCCTGTAAAGAGTTCTCCACTTGGGAGTAGAGGAAAAGACCTTGGAAACCTTAAAAATCACAATCAATATAAAGATACTACTTCTGTAGCGGATACAGTCAGGAACATGAAAATCACTCCCGATACTAAGGGAGATAAAGGGGATTCAACTTCCCTTTTAGAAGCTCATAAGGTAGAAAGTCAAAACTATTGGTCTTCTTTGCATGTTTTATCTCAAGCTCACTTAACTTATATTATAGCGCAGACAAGATCCTCCCTTATTTTTATTGATCAGCATGCGGCCCATGAAAGAGTGTTGTATGAAAGGTTGATGTTTTCCTGGAATAAAGGCAAAGGGGAAATTCAGAGCCGCCTTGTGCCTTTAGCTTTGGATTTAGATGCCTCCTTGGTAACAGCTTTATTATCTGTTCAAAAAGAACTTTTAAAAATAGGTGTGGAGATAGAGCTGTCTGGCCCGGATGGGGTGGTGATCCATTCCGCTCCGCCTATTTTAAAAGATGTGGCTTTGCAAAAATCTTTGGTTCAGTTAGCCGATGAAATAAAATCTCTTGGGGGCAGTTTTGCTATTGAGAAAAAAATTTCTGATTTATGTGCTAGTATGGCCTGCCACTCTGCTGTTCGGGCGGGACAGGCTTTAAGCAAAGAAGAGATGAAAGAACTTTTAGCTCAAATGGATGAGTTTCCACTTTCCAGTTTTTGTCCGCACGGTCGTCCCGTTTTTGTAGAATACCCTCTATCTCGTCTGGAACGGGATTTTGGCCGAAAGGTGTAATAATGTTTTATTTTTTTCTCTTTAGACTCATTATATTATTTCATCTATTTTTGCTTCCTAATCACTCAAGTGCAGATAGTTGCCCTGATAAATACAATCTACCGGCATTTTGGGGAACTATTCTAGTGTAGAAAAACATATCTTTATTTCATCGTTGCCTAGATAAAGACAAAAATATTTTAATGATTTTAGCCTCCAGAGAGTCAGCTGTATCTAAAACATCATTCTTTTCAGGAATAGATTCCGAAAAAGTTTGTACTTTTCAGGAATATGATACGAAAAAGTCTATACATAAAAGAGTGGATAAGGTATTCTGACTTTATGAAAGTATATAAGAATCGTTATCTTGAAAAATACTTAAAAAGAGATATCAAAGAAAAAATTCTTATTTTGACAGGTCCCAGGCAATCTGGAAAGACAATGTTGTCAAAGCACTTATATCCCTCATCCATTGATTATGGATACTTTAATTATTTTGATCCAGTAGATCGCCTTGTTTTGGAAAGGAAAGAGTGGAATCGAAATTGTAAATATCTGGTTTTTGATGAGTTACATATTAAAAAGAACTGGAAAAGATGGTTGAAAGCTTTGTATGAAAAGACAGGGCTAAATCCAGGTATTATCGTTACGGGGAGTGCTCGTCTGGAAACTTATAGAAGGTCAGGGGATTCTCTAGCTGGATGTTTTTTTCCTTTTCGTTTACATCCTTTGGATTTAAAGGAAATTAACCAGATAAATAAAAAAGTAAAACCGGAGCAAATTCTCAATCACTTGTTGGAAGTAGGAGGATTTCCGGAGCCTTACTTTAAAGGAACAAAACAGTTTTACAATAGATGGAAGAAAACACATTCGGAAGCTATCTTGAAAGAAGATATGCTGGAATTGGATAAGTATCATAGAATTTCCCAGCTAGAGACTTTACTAGAATTGTTAAAATCCCGTGTAGGGCAAACAGTGCAATATGAAAACTTTTCCAAAACCTTGCAATGTGATGGAAAAACAGTGAAAAAAATGTTGGACTTACTTGAAGGTTTTTATTTTATTTTTAAAGTTTCGCCTTATTATAAGAACATCAATAAATCTATTCGCAAACAGCCTAAATATTATTTCTATGACATAGCACAAATACAGGATAAAGGGGCTCGATTTGAAAATCTGGTTGCTTGTGCTTTATTAAAGCAAAACCACCTTAAAGAAGATGGTTATGGAGAAACAAGGGGGCTATATTACTTGAGAAATAAGGATAAAAAAGAAATAGACTTTCTATTAACAAAAAATAGTGTGCCATTTCAGATGATAGAGACAAAATGGAAAGAGGACAAATTAAGTTCTCATTTTGATTTATTTGCCAAAGATTTGCCTGCTTCTATTAAAAAAATACAGTTAGTCAAAGAATTGGTTCGTGAAAAAACGACTTCTGCAGGACATGAAATTCGTAGAGCTTCTTCTTGGTTACAATCTATGGATTGACCCAGCCGGTTAATAAAAAGGGGTAGTCTTATATTATTGTGTTTGTGCCCTGACCTATATAATCTTTGCCGTCGTTTCCGCGCAGAAGAGGGAATCCAGAAGGTCAGCTGTATCTAAAACATCATTCCTTTTTAGACATAATACTTTCAGAAAAGTTTAGTGCTTTAAAGAAGGTGGATATTCTGAGTTTTAAGAAGAGATATTAGCGAGTGTTTTCTTTATATTTCTTTACATCAAACATAGGAATAGCTCCCCCTGTGACTTCGGGTAGTTTTCCATCCCATTTTTCCATACGTTTATATTCTATAAGGAGAGGGTTTTCTCTTAAGGCTTTAGCTTCTCTTTTTATAGCATTGGCTGTGGCTATACTTTCGATCTTGATTTTTTCAGCTATAGCTTCCGCATCGGTGATTTTTTTTAACTTTTCGTTTTTAGCCTGAAGAGCTTGTTGTTCTGCCCGCACTTTCATTTCAATAGATCTGTTAAATTCTTCCGAGAAATCAAAAGCGGTGATAGCCACATTGGCCATGATGAGAGATTTTTCACTCAGTCCTTTTTTATTTAGAGTTTCATTTAAAAACTCTTGAATGGCTTTATTTATTTCCGTCTTTACCTCCGGTCTTTTTTTAATCAATTCTTCCGCTGTGTATTTAGCCGTAACCGCTTTCACACTTTCCTGGACCGCCGGCATGAGTACAATATTGCTGACAACTTCCTTTGTTCCCACTTTTTGATACAGATCAGATACCTCATTCATAGAATATTGTATGGAAACTTCCGTGGATACATCCTGTAAATCCTTTGAACTGGCAGTAGCTTTATCCTGAAATTTAAGTAGTTTTATATTAATGTACTCCACAGTAGTCTTAACAGGAATAACAAAATGCCATCCCTCTGCCAACACATTGTCATGAGTGACTTTTCCCCAGTTTTTTATAACACCCAGATGCCCCACAGGAACAATCCTGAGAGAGATAAATCCTATAAGGAATACGAAACCCAGAAGGGCAAATGATATTAACTCTCTATATTCTTTCATTGTTTTGATCCTTTTTTATTTTTGCTTTGTACTTGGTGGGTATTACTTTTTAGCCACTCTGTTAAATTTGAAGTTTGAGCTTTTTGACTCCTGTTCCTTATGAAGAGCACTATACCCGTGTTTTTTACATATCTATTTAGAAAAGTCAATTTACAGTCTGTGGCAAAACGCGTGTCCGAACCGTTTGACTCTCTATTCTCTCTTGAGAGGAGTCATCGCAGAAAGAGGGTGGTGTTTTTGAATAGTTTGTTTCAAATGATCCTGTTTGACAGAGGTGTAAATCTGCGTGGTTTGAATACTGGAATGCCCTAACAGAAATTGAATGCTTCTGAGATCCACTCCATTTTCCAACAAACCCGTGGCAAAGCCGTGACGGAATTGATGAGGGCTTTTTACTTCCGTGAAGCCTGCTTTTTTAGACCACAAGGACAACCATCTCCACACATCCACGCGGGAAGGACGCTTCCCTCGGTTATTGATTAAAGTAGAATTTGTTTTATGGGATTTTAGTAAGGCTGGACGATCCTGTTCAATGTAGGTTCTGATTTGTGTGAATAAATCCTGTGTAAGAGGGAGCATTCTTTGTTTGTTTCTTTTACCTGTAACCACAAGAGAGGAATCTGATTCATTTATATCTTGTAAATTAATTTGAATGATTTCACTAATCCGGCAGCCTAAGCCAAATAATAGGAGCAAAGTAATGTGATTTCTGGCCCTTTTATGTCTATTTTCTTCATATCCGGCTTTATATATCTTTTGGAACTCTTTCGGAGAAATCAATTTAGGTAGTGTGGATTGTACGGGAACAGGGCTTAGTTTTTTAAGTTGTGTTTTTTTTCCTTTGGATTCTAAAAAACGAAAGTAAGAGCGAACACTGCTAATAACTCTGGCTTTGGAACGGGCGCTTAAGCCTTTTTTATCAATATACTCATATAGAAGGGCCATATCTTTATTGTTTTTTAGAAAACAATTATAAAGGGCTAGATCTCTTTTATACGCGGATAGGGTATGGGGGGAATGATGTATTTCCAGTTCTTCTAAAAATTGATTCAAATAGTTTTTCACTGCTGTTGTGGGAGAAGGCAGTTAAAAGGGATTTTAGAGGTTTCAACACCGACCACAAAGTAGGTGGTTTTGAGTTTTGGTGCAGAACCCAGATCAATTCTTAAAATGTTGATACCATGAGAAAGAGCACAGCTGTTAGTTGTGATACTTCTACTGGATAATTGAGCTTCACAGCTAAAGGAATGAACATTTAAACAGGAAATCATAGTTTTGTTCATTTTTATTGTGCCTTTAATGGAGACTTGTCCATTGTAGTCTAGGAGACTTTGTGTTGTACCAGCCGGAAGCGACACTTGAAAATCAATAGAAGACACACTTCCGCTTGTCCAGCTTTCTCTCAGATTCACTATTTCTTTACGAGGAGTATAACGAGTCGGATCTGTAGCTACCTGGCCTCCTGAAGAGCCATCTCCGCAACCGGATAACAAACCGGTAGATATAATAAAAATAATTATTTTTGTGAAGTTTACAGTTTTCCATTTCATAATAACACTCCTTTTTATTCCTATGGGGTATGTACACGAATATCACTTATTTTACTGACATTAAAAGCTTTTAAAAGATCTAATCCCTGAAAAGTGCCCAGTTTTGTATAGCAGCTACCATTGGGATTTACGGCTGTGAAGGTAGCTACTCCTTTTCCTGATCTCCAAGTACGGCAGTCAAAAGGGCCTGTGTCAAATTCCCAACATTTTTTATTTCGTGCTGAAAGAGGTTCAAAAGTGTCATCTCCATGACAATCTGTTAGAGGGTTAAAAGGGGGAGGAGGGGCATTACCTTTACCTGAGCAAAAATTACTTTGGGCATTAATATAGTGCTCGACATATATTTTATCGCTATTACAGGAATTTTTATTAGAGAAGGTCATGCGAAACTGCATATTCCATATAGAACCGCTATACAGTGTATTAGTTGTGGTATTATCGGGGTCTGTTACCACAGGTGTTTCCTTGTCAATAACAAGAACAACAGAACCGGCATTTTCCTGAAAAAACCCGTGGTAGTATTTTCTTCCACTTTTTCTAAACCATACATTGTATCTGGCATCATTTCCACCACCTGAAGACAAGCGTGCTCCTCGAGGTCTGGTCCCGCTGGGATCTCTGTCATAATCCCAATAAAGAATAGTGACTATTCCACCATAATAGTTCTTACCGGTTTTACTCAACTTAACATATACTCTGAGGTCCTCAATGTCGTCCATACTATTAATGGGCACACCTAAGCGAAAATCTTCAAGTGCCGCTCTATTGGTAATAGTAATAGGGGCACTGGTTCCATGCTCTTTCTCCAGATCTAAAACTTGAGGGCTTTTACATAGAGGACAATCGGGAGTGCTTCCGCTTTGTCTGGGTCTGGGTGTGGAAGAAAAATGGGATACACCTCTTACTGTGGGATCATATCCGTAACTAGAGGAGGGGTTAGAGGGGTCAAACCCGTAACCGTCCCCATTCCCATTAGGAGATGAACCTGATTCTTGCTGAGCACAATTTATCAATAAAAGAAAAGCTATTGATATAAGACCAAATACAGTTAAAACAATAAGCTTTTTCATAATTTTTTACCTTTTCTTATTTTCTGATAGGATACCTTTTTTACCCACCAGATTAGGAAAAAAATGATACTCTTCTTTATTTTATAAAGAATCGGAAAAAATGACTTGTATTTTTAATATTTAATGACTTAGGTCTGTTTTTCATTCAAAGAATCTGACCCCCACTTGCATGGGGCTGGATTTTGGCAGTCTTTTGAGGTTTTTTTGCTAGAGTGGGATAGGACAGGGATCAGATTAAGAGCAATATCCAGTTCTGTAAATTTTTAATTTTCGGTTTTTTGGCTTGTTTTAAAGGCGTCCAGGAGATTCATAGGAATGGGGAAAACAATAGTTCTGGCCCCTTCACTGGAAATCTCGTTTAAAGCTTGAAGGTAAGCCAATTGAATAGCAGCAGGACTGGAAGAAATGATTTTTGAAGCTTCCGTTAGTTTTTCCGCTCTTTGAAATTCCCCTTCAGCACTAATAACTTTAGCTCGACGCTCTCTTTCCGCTTCCGCCTGACGGGCCATAGCTCTTTGCATTTCTTTAGGGAGGTCAATGTGTTTAACTTCCACTTTTGAAATTTTAATACCCCAAGGTTCTGTATCACGATCTAATATATCTTGTAGCGTATGGTTGATTTTATCTCTTTGTGAAAGCAGATCATCCATTTGATATTGTCCTAAAGTGGAGCGCAAAGTGGTTTGTGCCGATTGAGCTGTAGCGAAATGGTAATCTTCCACTTTTGTAATAGCCTTTTCCGGGTCAGTGATACGGAAATAAAGTACGGCGTTGACCTTTAAGCTCACATTATCCAAAGTGATTACATCTTGGGGAGGAATATCCATAGTGATAGTACGGGTATCCACCCGGATCATTCTTTCCACACCGGGGATGATAATAATCAGCCCGGGTCCGCGGACACCCACAAATCGTCCGAATCGCAGGACCAAACCCCTTTGCCATTCCGGTAAAATTTTAAAACAGGAGAAGAGCAGAAAAACTAAAATGGCTATAATAGTACCAAAACTGAACATGAGAGTAGATGCTCCTTTTAAAAAAAGTTGAATTTTAATATCCCTCAAGTTTTTGATATAGGAGATATATTTTAAGGATATTAGGTCATTTCTACTATTTATATAAAATAAGAGTCAAGGTTTTAATTTTGAAATATATACTATTCAGGAGAAAAAGTAGAATATTAGAAATCTCGCGAAAGTTATCCCTTTTAAAAATAGGATGGGAATCCTATTAGAATTTGAAATTTCAAATACGATGAAGATGAAATACATATTTTATCTGACTAGGTATGGAAACAGGGGATTTACAGAACAAGAGGGGAGTTAGGAGATATGGCTTTTATTGTTCTTTTACAGGCTCTACTTCTAGTATCAGATCTTTATATTGTAAGATTTTGACTTTATCTCCTTTTTTTACAGGTATTTTGCATTGAAAACGCCAGTTTTCCCCTTTGATAAAAGCTAAACCGGAAAGGCCGTCTTCATTGACATGCATCACTTCTGCCGGGGTGGCATTTTTATCCATGAAATCATCACTGATGTTTGTCTTTTTTCTCATTCTTAAAGTGCTTACGGCCAGCCAGGTAACGATTCCCATGAGCAGAGAAAACACAATAGTAACAGAAATAATTAGAGAAATAGGAATATCCACACCTCCTGTTTTAGCTGGATCAAAAAGCAGAAAACTACCTATGACAAAAGACACTATAGCAGAAGCGCCAAAAATACCAAAGCCGGATATAAATACTTCTGCTAAAAAAAGAACCATGCTGAGCAAAATTAAAATCAAGCCAGCCCAGGAAAAATCCAGTTTATGCATTCCCATAAAGGCAAGCACCAATCCCATCACTCCTAAAATGCCAGGCGCACCGAGGCCAGGATGAGTTATTTCATAATACAAGAGAAAAAGACTTCCGGTAAAGAGAATATAAATAATTTCTGGTTCCGTAATAAAAGAAACAAAATGATGTCTAAATCCCAATCGAACAGGTAGGAGCTTTTCTCCTACTTGAACAACATGATTTTTTCCATCTTTGACAGTGACCGTTCTCCCTTCTGCAAATTGTAAAAACTCCAGTTTTGTTTTTCCGACAAAATCAATGGCTTTTTCTTTGGCTGCTTCATTGGCACTGAGGGCCTTAGCTTCGGTCACGATTTCTCGTCCGAATTTTTTACTTCTTTTTCTTAACTGAGTTAGGGAATCTAGCCAGGAGGTAGTATCATTTATCATTTTTTTTCTTAAGTCTTCAGACATTTTTTGACCACCCCCCATAATAGGGGTGGCAGCTCCGATATTAGTGGTTTCGATACCTCCGTTCACATGACAGGCTTGCATAATAATAGCTCCTGCACTTCCGGCATGCGCCCCAGCGGGATATATCAAACATAGGACAGGGAAATCCGTGTTGAGAATACGATCTACTATTTTTCGCGTGCTGAGGAGTTGTCCGCCTGGGGTATTAATGAGTAAAAGAAGGGAAGAGCATTTTTGTTTTTCTACTTCATAGATAGCGCGATCCAATATGTCTAAAGTGGCGGCTCCGATAACACCCTCTATTTTTAGCTCTACGGTGCAAGAGGATTTTATAAGGGTGGTTTTAACAGAATAAGGTTCAGAGGCTTTTTTATGGGATGGAGGGGTGAGAGTTTTATTCTTTGCTTTATCGGTTTTTGATAATTCTTTTTTATTTTGTTTTTTCTCTTCTTTATTTTTTTCTTTCTTATTTTCTTTTTTACTAAGTTGATCCTCTTGCATTTTTTCCCAGATTTTTTGCATTAGCTTTTTTTTTAAATCCCTGGGTTGGAAATTTTCCAATGATGAGGGGTCAGATGGATTAGCCATAAAATGATTTGGGGAAAAGGCCAGAGTCAGTAAAAGGGAGAGTAGGTATAATTTCATAATTTAGGATATTATATTATTTTTTGTTCCTGTTTTAAAGTAGAAAAACTAGTAAAGTTTTTGTGTTGCAGGAGAAAGAATCAAAAAGTTACAAAAAAATAATATCCCTATGGTTATAGTGGTGTTCATAAGAGAATAGGAGTCAAAAGGCTCAGATCCCCGCTTCCGCGAGGACAGGCATGTGTTTTGCCACAGGTCAAACTGAAGGCCCTCTAAGGGCCTTCAGTCCCGTGAAAGCGGGAATCTAGATTTGCTAAACGGAAAACTACTTTGGTGGCTTTTCGTCCCGTAGAAACGGGAATCTAATCGCCACGAGGAGACTGATTTATTAGTAAATATGTCTTTCAGGAAAACAGATTTGCCTTTATTGGGAAGGACCTTGCTATGTGAAAAGTCAATACAAAAAGAAAAGCTCTTTAGGAAGGGAAAACTTGTTTTAATATTTTCCAAGCTTGTTTTTTTGTTTCTTGTACTTTTTTTGTATCTGGTCCGGTAAATTCACTCAGTGTGTCCAACACGCATCCAGAAATAGACTGGTGTTGATTTTTATTAATAGATATAGTTTTCATTATTTGTCCATAGAGGTTTTTGACAATAGGATTATTTGAATATTTTGTTTGTGGGGTTTTTATTTCTAAAGTTGGTTTTTGTTCGGAGTTGTAAAAATTAAAACCCTTTGGGTTTAAG
>JAPPLY010000029.1:0-34208 GCA_028819305.1 Bdellovibrionales bacterium | reverse complement strand
TTCTAAAGTTGGTTTTTGTTCGGAGTTGTAAAAATTAAAACCCTTTGGGTTTAAGCGGGAATGTTGTTTTACCTCTTTTGCTCTTTTTTTTATTTCTAAAGTTGGTTTTTGTTCGGAGTTGTAAAAATTAAAACCCTTTGGGTTTAAGTGGGGGGCTAAGTCAGGTCCAAAAATGACAAAACCTTTTGGGCAAAAGCGGGTCAGTAGGTTATTCAGAATATAAGGAACGTATGGGTTTTGTTTATCTCTGATTTCCACTATTGCGTAATTGGGGAAACCCAGGGCTTGAGCTATTTTTTGAATTAAAGAAGGGTCTTTTTCTGTATTTAGTTGTTGGCAGAAAAACAGAAAATCAATTTCTTTTTCTGAACTATGATGTAGGCGATAGGTGGAACGGATTTTTTGAGGTTTCAGAAGTGAAGAAATGCCCAGTACATTATGGGCGTAATAAAATTGTGATCCGTTCATTTTAATTCCAATAAATGTTTTATTTGTTTGTATATCAAATGTTGTCACAGAGTAACTACTAGCTATTGCTGTGTCAAAGGACTAATTTGCTTTTAAACTTCATTCTTTATAGAATCTAATAAAACAGTGGATATAGTTATAAATATACAGTATATTGTTATTTATGCGTACAAGTAACAATATATTGTATAAAAGGGAGATTCAACTTAAGTCACTAAATTCTTCTTGTTTTCTAATGGGGCCGCGTATGACGGGAAAGACCTCCCTTCTCAATCAGCTGGGGGCTGATGTCTGTTTTGATCTATTGGACCCTCAAGTGGAAATAGCCTTTCGTACTCGTCCGCATGAATTTTGGGAGGCTATTTCATTTTTAAAGCCCAATATGGTGGTTATGGTGGATGAGATTCAAAAAATTCCAAAGCTTTTGGATTATGTTCAGATGGGGATTGATAGAAAAAAAATACGATTTTTTTTATCTGGTTCTAGTGCCAGGAAATTAAGACATGGAGGGGCTAATTTATTGGGAGGGCGTGCTATTTATTTCAATCTACATCCTCTGACAGCCCATGAGTTAGGGAAAGACTTTAACATTAATACTATTTTAAGATTTGGATCTCTTCCTTTGATTTCTTCTTTAATTGTTCAAAATCATAGTAAAGAGGCTATTTCTCACCTGAAGAGCTATGTAACAACTTATATTAAGGAGGAAATAAAAGCAGAATCTCTTGTGCGGAAGCTCGATTCGTTTTATCGTTTTTTGGATGTAGCAGTTCAATGCAATGGGCAAATGATTGAGTTTGCTAATGTATCTCGGGAATGTGCTGTGCATGTTAATACGGTAAAGGAGCATTATTCCATTTTAGAAGATACTCTGATGGGCCAATTTATATGGCCTTTTAATCGTAGTGAGCGTAAAAAAGCTCGGCCTAAGTTTTATTTTTTTGATTGTGGAGTTATAAGAGCTTTGCAAAATAGGCTCTCTGATAAACCTACATCGGTGGAGAAAGGAATGCTTTTTGAAACATGGATAGCTAATGAATTGATAAGGATTCGTGATTATTCAGAATATGAGCATCGTATTTCTCTTTGGAGGAAGGGACGATGGGAAATAGATTTTATAATTGAATCAGGTGGAAAGCCTCTTATAGCCATTGAGTGTAAAACAGGTCGGCAAATAAAAAATATACATTCTTTAAAAGCTTTTCAAAAAGATTTTCCAGGAATACCGATAGTCATTTGCTCACTTTCTGATAAGAGAACAAGAAAATTGGATAAAAATATATGGATTGAACCTTACAGGAAAACGATCAACCGTTATAGAGAATTATCTTTTCGGCCTTTATTATAGCGGAAAGTTTAGTATTTTATGAGTTTAAATCATAAGAAGATACTAATTGGGCAAAATTTTCTCATTGCCTCTTTATAGTTTTTTTATGTTTTTAGTTTAAGTAAAAAAGTTTCAAGACTTTCTGAAATGATATTTTTTCCTTTTATTTGCTTTTGTCTTTTTAATTTTGGGCATAACTGTTTTCCTGGGATACCGTATCTGTCATGGAAATATATTAAATTTTTACTAAAAGCAACTTCTTTTGATTTCACTTCAATCATCAGATGCGGAGAGCCTTTTTTCGTCAGTAGGAAATCCACTTCCCTTTTGTCTTTTGTTCTTAAATATACTAGTTGCAATGCTTTAGAGGGTTGTGTTTCTTGTAAATAAAGACAGTGTTTCAGTAAATGGAGAGCTACTATATTTTCCCATCGTCCCCCTGTATTTATGGCGTCAATGAAAGCGTAATCGTAAAAGTAGATTTTTTTTGTTTTAGAAAGAGAACGGGCAATATTTTTTGAAAATGAAGGAACTGAGAAAATAATAAAAAGGTCTTTTAAAACAGTAATATATTTTTCAACGGTTTTATGGTCTATTCCAAGGGCCTGGGAAAGAGAGTTGATAGATATAGGCGAACTCATTTTTTCTCTAAGTAGATATAATAAGGTTTCCATTTTTCTATAATTTTGAAGGTTTTTAAAGTCAGGAATATCCTCTCTTAATAAGGAAAACATATATTGCTGCCTCCATCTTTCTGCTTCATTAATACTTTTCGCCATCAGTAGAGGTTCTGGAAATCCTCCTCTACTAAACAGTTTATTAAAGCCAATAGATTGGTTAGTCTGGCTTAGTTCAAAAAGGGAGAAAGGCAGAAGGGTATGGGAAAAAAAACGTCCGGCTAAAGAATCCCCTGATCTTTGTATTTGTTGAAGTCGGGCACTTCCTGTTACCAATATATTTCTGTGTTGGGGACGGGTGTCGAAAATTCCTTTTATGTAGTTTTTCCATTGATCCATTTTATGAATTTCATCAAACACGATAAGATCTACAGACTCTAGCCAGGATTGTTCTTTTATCATTTTTTTATCTTTGAGAGAATCGTAATTTAGATACAGTGGGTTCTTATAATGGTTCATAATCTGCTTTGCGAGCCATGTTTTTCCCACTTGCCGTGGTCCTGTGAGAAGAACCATCTTTTTTTTTAAATCTTTTAGAATAAAAGCTTTATTCAGCCTATGAAAAGAATGTTTTTTCATTACGACTATTTTTGACTAAAATCCAAATAAGTCAAGACTATTTTGGATTTTAGTCCAAATAAGTTTGTATTTATATAATCGGTTCTGAAAAAGTTCCAACAAACTGTCATGCCCGCGGAAGCGGGCATCTAGCCCTGTTTACCTTTCTGGATTCCCGTTTTCACGGGAATGACATTAAGAAAACTTTTTCAGAACCGACTATATAGTTTGCATGTTGGAGAAAGGTTTTTCCCGCTTTCTATAAAACGCTTTGGGTTTAAGTGGGAGTGTGGTGTTACCTCTTTTGTCCTGTTATTTATCTCTGAAGTTGGGTTTTGTTTGGTTTTTTGAATATAAAAACCCTATGGGTTTAAACTGGTCCCGTTTCTACTTCAGAACGGGACCAGTTTTTATTTGTTTAAGATGAACACTCTAACTCAATAGTTCACTTTTCAGGGACGATCCATATATTATTATCCTATTTAATAATACCGGTCTCCGGCTCTGGAAAGTCTGTAATACTGGCCCTTCCCCCTTCATCACTGACACCGCCGCCTGTGCTGCCTCCATTACCTTCACCGCCTCTGTTAGGGCTACCTTCAGTGCCTTCACCGCCGCCGCTCCATTCAGATGCATATTTTCTTCCTTTGCAAGCTTTTAAGTCAGCGGCTAAAGCGTGTCCTTTCCTAGCTAAATCTGCAATCTGTTTGTGTAAATCTAGTATTTCGGCGTTTTTTTCAGCAATAGCTGGGTGAACAATATCATAATTAATAGTTATAGTTTCATCTCTAATGGTGCTTGATTTTTTTGTCACTGGTTTGCTTCTTTTCACAACACCAGAACCATCATTTTCACCTCTAGCGTAAACATAAAAACTACTTACTAATGTGATAAGAATTAATAAACTTTTCATAACACTCTCTCCTTTAATTATAACAGAGACCTTTATCGTCGCCCACCTTCATCACTGACACCGCCGCCTGTGCCAGGGCCGCCGCTGCCAGGGCCGCCGCTGCCAGGGCCGCCGCCAGGACCGGGGCCACCAGGGTCGGAGTCATCGCTGCCCCCAAATAAACCGCCAATGAAATCGCCAATGCCGCTCCAGTTGCCACTATTGTTTTGGTTAGGGCTACCTTCAGTCCCTTCACCGCCACCGCTCCATTCGGATGCATATTTTCTTCCTTTGCAAGCTTTTAAGTCAGCAGCTAAAGCGTGTCCTTTCCTAGCTAAATTTACAACTTGTTTGCGTAAAGCTTGTATTTCGGCGTTTTTTTCAACAATAGCTGGTGAAATATCATAATGAATATTTATAGTTCCGTCTCTAATGGTTCCTGTTGTTGTCGAATCTGTCACCGGCTTGCTTCTTTTCACATTAAATACCGGTGATGGAGAAGGAAGTACGATTGCGTGGGCGGAACTGGGAGGTGATGGAGAAGGTGGAAATACCGGTGATGGAGGAGGTGGGGTTCCTGTTGTTGTCGAATCTGTCACCGGCTTACTTCTTTTCACAACACCAGAACCATCATTTTCACCTCTAGCGTAAACATAAAAACTACTTACTATTATGAACATAAAGAATAATATATTTTTCATTAATATTCCTCCTTTTTACTATATTTTTACTATATTTAGTTGGTTCTGAAAAAATTCCAACAAACTGTCATGCCCGCGGAAGCGGGCATCTAGCCCTGTTTACCTTTCTGGATTCCTGTTTTCACGGGAATGACATTAAGAAAACTTTTTCAGAACCGACTATTTATTAAAAGGATCGGTTATTTTTTTTTTTTTTCAATTTTTTTATAGTATTTTTTAATATTCATTGAGTTGGTCTCATATTGAGACACTTTTAAGAACCTGATTAAAACAAGTGTTTATTTGTATTACACTATGAGGTCGGGAGGAAACCAATTAGAAATATCTCTCTAACTTTTCGTGATTGACTCTAAAATCTCAAAATTGATTTTAGTTTTTTTTCTAGTTTTTTTGTTACTCATAATTTTCACCAAGAAGAGGGCTTTGTAAATTCTCCTCTGTTATCCTCTAACCTGTCAGGAAATTGGCTGGCTTTTAAAAGATTTTTTGATCTTATTGTCTTTACGAAATTGGCAACTTTCATTAAGTGCCGGGAAGGATGTTTGTTTGGTGCAATAAGTCCAATTTTCTTTTTAAATTCCTTTTTTATCATTTCCATAGGAGTAAATAAATCAGAGTCATTAGATAAAACCACAGCGCAATCAAATTTGTCTTTAAAAGCATCCATTAACAAATGAGAGGCTAAATTAACATCTGAGCCTTTTTCTTCAACTTTAAGAATAAAAGCTGTTTCAAGTCGTTGTGAGCTTACAAAATTTTTCCAAACATTCACTTTGTCATCTGGAATAATTGGCAATCGGGATATATTCATTAAAAAATGTCCCTTAAAGATGCTCAGATTAGAAATAGTCTTTAGTGCTCTAAAATACAAGGCTTGTTGTTTAGGTAAGTCTGGTTTTTCTGATTTTGAAGATACACGGGCTGTAAAATATTTTATTTCAGATATTGAATGTTGAGATGATAAAAGTTTCGTGACAAGTGTCTTAACATTGAGCCACTTATAAGGGGTGTTTTTTAAACAGCCATAATAAAGATTGAAGCCATCAATATAAACAAGTGTTTTCATAGTAAAAGCAAAGGCCACTTAAGTGGCCTCGCGACCAGCCATTTAAGACTGGCGTGACTTTCTATATTATCGTCACTTTCGCATATAAAAGCAATAAAAAAACAGTAATTTTTGTGATTTGATTAAAAAAAGATGAAAGTAATCTTTTTAGGTCACCTCGTACCCCGTCATTCGTAAATCACGAGGGGTAGGTGCAACAATATGGCATCAAACTGGGTTTAAGTGGGAATGTGGTGTTACCTCTTTTGTCCTGTTATTTATCTCTGAAGTTGGGTTTTGTTTGGTTTTTTGAATATAAAAACCCTCTGGGTTTAAACTGGTCCCGTTTCTACTTCAGAACGGGACCAGTTTTACTTGTTGTAAGATGAACACTCTAACTCAATATTTATCTTTATAGGTCCTCCTTCTCTAATTTTTTTCGGACATTTCACCGGCTGGCTTCTTTCATAATTAGATACCGGTGATGGAGAAGGTAGGGTTCCTGTTGTTGTCGAATCTGTCACCGGCTGGCTTCTTTTCACAACACCAGAACCATCATTTTCACCTCTAGCGTAAACATTAAAACTACTTACTATTATGAACATAAAGAATAATATATTTTTCATTAATATTCCTCCTTTTTACTATATTTTTACTATATTTAGTTGGTTCTGAAAAAATTCCAACAAACTGTCATGCCCGCGGAAGCGGGCATCTAGCCCTGTTTACCTTTCTGGATTCCTGTTTTCACGGGAATGACATTAAGAAAACTTTTTCAGAACCGACTATTTATTAAAAGTAATTGAGACACTTTTAAGGACTTTATTAAAACAAGCGTTTATTTGTATTACACTACATGGCTAAGGATAAAAGTTTGTGAGTGAGCCGGCAGGGGAATAGAGTGAGGGAAGTTGTTTTTAAAACATTTCAATCAAAGCTTTTTCTTGTTTTATAGTCCATCGGGGAATAGAGTGAGGGAAGTTGTTTTTAAAACATCTCATCAAAAGAAACCTCTCCTTTAACGCCCACTTGGTAGGCAGAGGGTTTTCTTTCAAAAAAGTTAGTTAGCTCCTGAGTGTCTTGTAGGTCCATGAAGCTAAAGGGGTTACGTGCTTTAAATTGAGGAGGTATCCCTAGTTGCTCTAAACGAAGGTTAGTGATGTATTGGAGATAGGTTTTCATGTCTTTTAGACTCAGCCCGGCCACTCCTTTTTCCAAAATTTCCTCGGCAAAGGCTAGTTCACACTCAATAGCTTCATGGAACATAGCTATAATCATATTATTCATGCCCGGGTGAAAAATATCAGGTTGCTCTCTTCGGGCCACTTCAATCACCTTAAAGGCAAACTGGATGTGACAACTTTCATCCCGGAAAACCCAGTTGGTTCCTGTAGCCAAACCGTTTAAAAGTCCTTTAGAGCGTAAAAAATATACATAGGCAAAAGCGGCAAAAAAGAACAAGCCTTCAATAGCTCCCGCAAAACAAATCAAGTTCATTAAGAAACGACGCTTGTCTTCCAAAGTGTCCAATCTATTCAGCTTATCTACAGTATCCATCCATTTGAAACTAAAATCCGCTTTTTTCTTAATAGAAGGTATTTCTGTAATAGCAGAAAAAGCTTTGGCTCTTTCTTGGTGATCAGGAATATAAGAGTCTAGCAGAGTTAGATAAAATTGAACATGGAGCATTTCTTCGTAGAGTTGACGCCCTAGATACATGCGAGCTTCCGGGGAGTTAATATGCTTATACAAATTCAAAACCAAATTATTACCGACAATAGTATCCCCCGTGGCAAAAAAAGCCACTAATCTTTGAATAAGGAACCTTTCACTGGAGTTGAGCTTTTGATTCAGATCTACAATGTCCGGGCTAAAATCCACTTCATCTACGGTCCATGTATTCTTAATGGCATCCCGATACATTTCATAAAATACGGGATATTTCATAGGGCGTAAAGTGAGTTCAAATCCAGGATCTAATATCATTAGTACACCTCGCAATTAACTGTGTTTATTCTTTGTTTTAAATGGATTATCATTGGCAAGCCTCACATATTTCCGGGTTTTCCAAATTAGGGTTAGAGGAGGAGGGGGTGGAGGTTTTAACAGTTACTTTACTAATACCTGTAGCAGGTCTAGAACGAAGATAATAGGTGGTTTTGATACCCTTTTTCCAGGCATACATGTACATACTGGATAACTTTCCTATAGAGGGGTTTTCAATAAATAAGTTCAAAGATTGACTTTGATCTACAAACGGAGCCCTACCTGCGCATAGGTCAATAAGGAATTTTTGTGAAAGTTCCCAGGCTGTGCGATATACTATTTTTATATCATCCGGTATTTCAGGGATATTTTGAATAGAGCCTTCATTGGCTTTTATAGATTGCCTAATAGAGTCTGTCCAGAGACCTCTCTCTCTTAAAGTTTCTACAAGATATTTATTAATTTGAATAAATTCCCCGGATAAGGTTTCCTTTTTAAATAAATTAGATACCTGTGGTTCCATAGCCTCATACACTCCTGTAATAGAGGCAATGGTAGCGGTGGGGGCGATGGCAATAAGTAAAGAGTTTCTAAGCCCCTGTTTTTTAATTTTCTTTTTTAGTTTTTCCCATCGCTTTTTATCAGATGGTTCTTTATTCCACAGGTCGAATTGAAGGAGACCTTTACTAGCTCTGGTGTCCTCAAAAGCAGGGTGAGGACCCTGTTTTTCACTAATAGTACAGGAAGTATTAAGAGCATGATAATAAATTTCTTCTTGAATTTTACTGGAAAGCTCTAATGCCTCTTCAGAGTCAAAGGGAATATTTAATTGGAAAAATAAATCTTGTAGTCCCATTAAGCCTAGTCCCACCGGTCTCCATTTTTTATTAGAAGTGTTGGCGGTTTTAATAGGATAAAAATTGATATCAATCACTCGATCCAGAAATAGTACCGCTTTTTCCACTGTGTTTTTTAGTTTCTCCCAATTTACCTTTGTCTGGGGGTGATAATGATTGCCCAGGTTTATAGATCCCAAATTGCAAACAGCAGTTTCATTTTTAGAGGTGACTTCCAATATTTCTGTACAAAGGTTGGATAAATGAATCACATTTTCCTTTTTTAAAGTTTGATTGGATTTTTTGTTACTTTGGTCTTTAAAAGTCATCCATCCATTTCCGGTTTCAGCAAGGGTTCTCATCATACGGGAATATAGCTGGCGAGCGGGAACTTGGCGTACAGTTAACCCATCGGCTTCTGCTTTTTCATAGATGGCGTCAAATTCTTCACCAAAACTGTCTGTAAGCTGAGGAAGAGCTTTAGGGTCAAACAAGGACCACATTTTGTTTTCCTCCACTCTTTTCATAAACAGGTCGGGAATCCAATTAGCCAGATTGAGGTTGTGCGTTCTTTGGTTTTCATCTCCGGTGTTGTTTCTTAGTTCTAAAAACTCTTCAATGTCGGGATGCCAGGGTTCCATATAAATACAGGCGGCTCCTTTTCTTCGTCCTCCCTGGTTAACAGCCGCTACAGAAGAGTCCATAGTTTTTAAGAAGGGGACGACCCCCTTGGAATGGCCATTGGTGCCTTTAATTAAGGAGCCTCGGGAGCGGATACGGCTAAAGGAGACTCCAATTCCGCCGGCAAACTTGGATAGTAAGGCAATATCTTTATATTTCTCGTAAATAGCTGATAGATCATCTTCCGGTGAATCTAAAAGGTAACAAGAAGATAACTGAGGCATATTTGAAGCGGAGTTAAATAGAGTAGGGGAGCTGGGCATATAGTCTAATTGGGAAATCAGTTCATAAAATTCCTTAGCTTCCTGAAAAGTGTGGGATAAGCCGCAAGCCACTCTTAAGAAGAAATATTGGGGAGTTTCAATAACTTCTCTGGTTTCTGTATGTTTTAGAAGGTAACGGTCATAAAGAGTGCGAATACCGAAATACTCTAATTTTTTGGAGCGGCTTTTATCTACAATAATATTAAGGGCTTCTTTATGTTCTTTTACAAAGGAACGAGTTTGCTTTGAAATAAGCCCGCATTTGTATCCTACCTTTATTGAGTCAAAAAAATTTCTAATATTTTGATTTTGTACCTCTTCATCAATATACCGAACCATCAACCGAGAAGCTAATTTTGAGTAGTTAGGGTCTTCGGCAATGAGGAGGGAGGCGGTTTGAATACAGAGTTTATCCAGTTCCTTTGTAGTAGCTCCATCGTATAGGCCACTAATAACTTTTGTGGCCACTCTCATAGGATCCACTTCTTTTAAATGAGAAGAACAGGCTAAAACTACATTTATGATTTTATTAACATTAACTGGTTCTAAGTCTCCATTTCTCTTTTTAACTCTCATCACCTTGGGACCAGTATCTTCTGCTGTTTTTATATCCAATGGATCTTGTTCTATCATAACAGTACTTCTGGTTTGTATTTCTTTTTTTGTATTTACGGAATAGGTAGAGACACCACTCACAGTATTTTTCCTCCTAAACAATATATAGTCTAAACGAAACAGGCACAATACACAATCAGGCTGAAGTTCAAAACTACCTATAGGCAGTTGAGCTTACATTTTCCCTAATATGTTTATATACTAGCTCGGCTTAGATTTTCCAGTTGTCTCTTTTTTCTGCAAAGAGAAGAGAAACTCTGAAGGGAGCGAACTCTATACCGATTCAGTATATAAATATATATATATATAAGAGTATATGCAAAAAAGATTGTCTATACATGACTTCCGTAGTTATAAAAAATCAGATAAATTTTCTTTTTCAGTTAGTGTTGGATTTTCTATTTTTCTAATTATTAAAAAAAATAAATTCATTATGCTGCCTGTTATGATGTTGACATGTATATTTATTTATTTCTGACCTCCTGTCACAGTTCCCTATAGTACAATTGGCACAAATAATGATTTGCCTCTGGTGTGAATGTTAATCTTTATTTCCAGGGTGGGGTGCAAATATCTTTGGGAAGGGAAGCAGCGTATTGCCCCTGAATTCGATTTTGGAGGGTGTTCATATCTCTATTTACTTTTCCCATATAGTTGGCCACTTGACTTCTTCTAGCTGTTCCCTTTTGAGGGTAGTGTTTTCTCACATAAGGTGGAAAACTGTTTTTAAAATCAGAGATGTTCAATCCTGTTCTTAGAAGCTGCTTTCTTTTTTTTCGGTTATTTGTTTGAGCGAGCTGCGCTTTAATGTCATTCATAAAGCCGGTGAACATACTTCCCGGGATAGAAATCCCCCCATTATAACCAATGATGGTAAGCCATCTCTTTATAAGGTCTGTGTCTGAGAAGATTTTGATTTTTCTGGTTTGAAGATTTTTATTTGTGTTACTTTCTGTCCATTTTTTTTTGTGCTCTTCATCCCATAGGATAAGTGTGGTGCCAGCGATTTCCACTATTTCAACTTGATTCATTTGTTGTAGGGCTTGCTCCGCTTTGTGCATCAGAATTTTAATGTAAGAGAGTCCGTAAAATAGGCAGGTATAAGGATTCAGATTCAGTCGGCACCTATCCAGGTCTGTTTTTATTTCCAGTATTTTTTGTTTCTTCTTATTATATGTATATTTAGTATTGATTTTTTGAAAATGCTTCCATTGTTCAGGACATTTAGCCTTAATATTTTTCGGTAGCAAATCCGATATACTCGAGTAGTTAGGGGTATCTGTTAGAAAAGAATTAAAATCGGCAACAGCATGACTGGTTACTTGAGAATAGCAAAGGGCACCGGTGTTACTTTCATTGTTTAAAATGAAATGGGACTCGTGGTGCAATATGGGAAAAGCTAAATCTAAAGGTACATTTAAACATTTGGCCACATCATGAAAAGCTTTTGCGGTCATAGCTGTGTAGTCTTCGTTTAAACAGGGGCGTCTGGGAAAAGTGGCCCCTTTGTTGCACCCGTTGGCTTTTTTATTATTTTCTCTTTTTCTAAACTTCTCTTTGCAAGGAATATCGGGGTTATTTGTATCTTCACAGGGAATCGGGATAGCTATACATTTCTTAGGATAATCAGAGGAATTAATGATATCAGCACATAAATGGTCTGAGTCAGAACCATCATAGTGTTTATGTATGCAGGTGAAAAAATCTTCTTGAGAGTCTGGTTTATCATTTACCATTTGTCCACTCATTTGGAAGCAAACAGAAGGTATAAAATCAGGCTTTTTCTCCCTTGTTTGTAAAGGTGTGGTTTTAGGGGAGGGCGTCTCTTTTGGATTCCATATATTTTGGAGTTTTTCATACCATTTTTTTATTCCTTGGAAAAAGAGGCCCCATTGGCTTTCTTCTTCTTTTGTCAATGGGTCTAATGTGCAGTCAATACAGATGGTTTTGGCTTCTGTGGTTTGGTCTTCAGGTGAAGCTGTTTGGATAAACCATTCCTCTATTTCCTTTTTATAAGGATCAGTGAGATGCTTTGTGAACTTGTTATTGATGCAATTACATTGTTCATAGGACCCTTCTCCGTAGTAAGACGACTTTGTACTTTTAGTTTCAGAAGTTATGTTTTTATTTGTACGAGCTACACTGTTTATGGACAGAGAAAAGCAAATAGTGTATAGAACAATCTTTAAAATATCTTGTATGTTAGTTTTATGTACAGCCATTTCTATTTCTTTCGATGATAATCTTGTTTTTGGCTGTTAGGGGAGTTTTTTTATTATTTTTAGGACATAGTTTTTGTACTAACCTTACCATCTGATCGAGCCACTTAGTGAGTTCTTTGCTTTGTAACAAGACATGAGCTTTTAATGTGAGACGATGAATGTGTTGGGGACAGTTTTGTAGAAGAAGGGAGGTAGGTTTGGGAAGAGAATCGAGCCATTGGGAGAGAAGTAAAATCCGGCTGTTTAAAACAGTGTTACTAATTTTGTATTTTATGTTGTTGGTTTTATATATTTTATCTATATATTTTTTAAATTTATGAAGAGAAGATAAATTTTGTTGTGGAGGCTGTTTTTCGAACAAGAGAGATAGCCGACTCATATAGGAATCAATACGGTGTTCTATTTTTTTTAATTGCTTTTTTGATAGGGGTTTAACTGAGATAGGATAAAAAATAATCTTTGACCCATCGGATTGTGTTTCTGTTTGCAAGGTGTTTGCAGGACTAAAATGCATATTAAAAAAAAGGATAAGAGGAAAGTACAATTTATACATTAAAATCCTTTGAGATATCTGTTTCTTAGAGATTTTCAACAGCTTTATTTGTATCATATAAAATTTAAGCTGTCATGGGCCTTATGAGTATCCGCGTTTTGTTACTGTAAAAGTTTAATCTTTCGTAGATATTTATTATTTGAAGTGAAGAAAAACACAAAACCTCTAAGGTAGTATAGGGTGTGTTTGGTCATCAATGAAAGTTCTGTTATTTTCTTTTAGTCCCTTTTTTTTGATTTTTTCCAGAAGAGTTGTGCGATTAAGTTTTAGTAATTTAGCAGCTTGATTACGATTCCATCTAGTTTTTTTTAGGGCTTTTAGAATTAAATCATTTTCAAAACACTTTATGGTATCATAAAAATCCAGGCCGGTATCGGGAATATCTAAATTAGGATGCGTATTTTGAGGATTATGATGAAGGTACTTTTTAGGGAGATCTCTATCTTGTATTACCTCATTTTCTTTTAAAACGCATAACCGCTCGACCATGTTTTCTAATTCTCTAATATTTCCAGGCCAGTGATATTGACAGAGGTAATACATAGCCGATTCTGATATGCCTTTTAGTTTATGAGTTCTGCTTTTATTAAAAGTTTTTATAAAATGGTTGATAAGTAAAGGAATATCGTCTTTTCTTGTTCTCAGTGGAGATATATTCAGAGGAATGACATTTAGGCGATAATAAAGGTCTTCTCTAAAAGAGCCTTGTTTTACGGCTTGTTCTAGGTTTTCGTTGCTGGCGGCAATCACTCTTGCTCGGGATGCAATGATCTGATCTCCTCCTAAGGGTTGAAATTCTTTTTCTTGTAGTACTCGTAGTAGTTTTACTTGTGTGGATAAGTCCATGGTGCTTATCTCATCTAAGAATAAGGTCCCCCCCTCTGCCATTTTAAAGCGTCCGACGCGATCTTTGATGGCCCCGGTGAAGGCTCCCTTTACATGTCCGAATAGTTCACTCTCCAGCAAATCTTTTGGAATAGCTCCACAATGAACAGGTATAAAAGGCCCTGTGTTTTGTTCTGAGTTAAAATGAATGGACTTGGCAACCAACTCTTTTCCGGTGCCACTTTCACCAGTTATGAGAACAGTGGAGGAGGAACTAGCGATTTTTTTTATCATTTCCAATAATTCCAGTATGGGGCGACTTTGACCAATAATTTGATTAAAGCGATATTGTTTTTTTACGACAGAGCGTAAGCGTGCGTTTTCCTTTTCTAATTGAGATTGGGACAAAGCTCTAGTGCAGAGATTGATGATTTCACCTATGTTAAAAGGCTTCGTTATAAAATGAAAAGCTCCTTTTTTTGTAGCTGTTACTGCCAGGTCAATAGAGCCGTAACCCGTCATAACAATGATTTGAGTATTTTGATTTTTTTCTTTTATGTATTTTATTAATTCCAGGCCATTTCCGTCTGGTAATCTGAGATCAAGAAGAACTATATCAAAGATAGTATTGGTGTTTAACTGGTGAAACTCTTTTTTTGAATGAGTTTTTACAGTTAAATAGCCATGATGTTCTAAGGATCGAGACAAAGAGTTACTTAGTGTATTTTCATCATCAATAATTAAAATGCGTTTCATAATCTTATATTTTGAATAAAGGTTATTTCATTTTCCAGAGAAGAGAAGCCTCTCAGACAAAGAAGCTTCTTAAATTAAATGTTAAAGGAGTTTTATTTTCTTCACTATTATTAAAATAAAATCTGGACTGATACCCAGATTGTTTAAATTTTAGTCAGTTTATTGTCTGGTATTTGAATGGAGAACGGCAAGACTTCAGACAAGTTTAATACCTTTACAAGTTTTTTTGATTGTTTAATCTTATAGTGTGTACACTCTTTGTTAGTAAAAAATATAGGTTTGGTTTTTTCTTGTGTCATAGAGATATAAGGGGTTGGTAATTATTTTTTTATGAGAGATCTAGCGAAACCTATTATTTTAAATACAAATCAGTATAAACTTGTATTAACGGGCGGTTAGTTGAAAAATCATATTTATATATTGACGGGAATAAGGTCTATATCTAAGTATGTTTAGTGTGTTGGTTCTGTTTCTGGATAATCGTCTTTGAACTTCTCTTGCTGTTTGAACCTGCCATCCATTGACCTTTAAAATGATGTCTTTTTTTCTGATTCCGGCAAAAGCAGCGGGAGAGCCTGGTTTTACCTCCGTTACGATCGGATGATGACGGTTTAATGGGGGAAGCCCTATTGACTTCATCCATTTTTTTGTTCCTGTTACCATTACGATACCTAAATCAAAAGGGGCTGCTTTCTTCTTTCCATAATTGGAAGGTTTTTCTGTATTTTCGGCTGATAGCTCCTTTCTTTCTGCAACGGTAATATCTATTCTGTGTTTTTTACCATTTCTAATAAATTCCATAGGAACGGTGTGATTGACAGGAGTAGAAGCCACAGCTTTAAAGAGGTCTTTGTAGTCCGTTATCTTTTTGTTGTTAAAACTGGTAATAAGGTCTTTTGTTTTTATGCCTGCTTTTTCAGCAGGGGTATCAGGTACAACTTCTAAAATTAAAGCTCCTTTTTGTGTACTATGCTGTGCCATCTGGATACCAATAAAACCTCTTCTTACCCGCCCTTGGCTTTCCAGGTCTTTGAGCACCACTTTCACATTATCAATGGGAATGGCGAAACTAATACCCTGTGTGTGCATAGCTGTATTAATGCCCACTACTTCTCCTCGTGTATTCACTAAAGGACCACCTGAATTTCCGGGGTTAATAATGGCATCTGTCTGTAAAAAAGGAAATAAATTTAATTCATCTATTTCTCGGTTGATGGCAGATACAATACCTTTTGTCATAGTATGTCCATGACCATAGGGATTTCCGAAAGCGGCTACCCATTCCCCTACCTGTAATTGGCTGCTTTTGCCTAGACGAGCTGTGGGTAAATTTCGGTTCACTGAAATTTTAATAAGAGCCACGTCTGTATAAATATCTTTACCTATTACTTTAGCTGTATATAGTGTTTCGCTGTCTTTCAGTTGTACTTGAATAGTATCTGTTTTATTAACAACATGGGTGTTAGTCAGAATCAGCCCGTTAGAGCGAATAATAAAACCTGTACCAAGAGAATAAAGAGGTTTGGGTTTGGGAGAACTTGAGGGGGGAGTGAAAAAAAAGTCGAAAAAAGGATCATGAAAATGAGGGAAAGGACCTATGTTGTTTGTTTTAGAAGTGGAGATATTAACTACAGTTGGGTTAATAATTTTTGCCATTTTAATAAAGATGTCCGCTGGCAGAGGCTCTCCTGGTTGGAGACCTTTAATCAAAGGGCGGGCGGTGATGCTTTTTTGATAAAAAAGCATACCTGCGCTGGATAACAAAACCAGTAAAACAGAAAAAATAAAAAGAGCAGAAAATTTATAAGCTTTGTTAAACATTTTTAGACCTATCCCTTCCTTCCTTTTTAACATCTACCTTAGCTCTCTCGGTGGGCCTAGAAAAAGAGATTTCTTTAGATGATATGGAATCCTCTTTACACAGTCTCTTTGTATATTTTCTTTAATTATAGCCCTTCCGAACCAATAGCTCAGAAAAAATGCAAATTTAACTGTCTTGGGCAAAGGTGATTTGCAAGTCCTGTATGCAATTATTTATTAATTGTTGTTCCTCTTCTGTTAGGTTTCCTTTTGTTTTTTCTCTAAGTAGGATAAGTAGTTCGATGTTAAACTCTGCTAAAGCTTTATTTTTTTTGTCTTTCATTTCCGGCACTAAACCCATCGCAACAAGAGCAGAGTGAGTGATAGAATGAACAAGGGTGGCAAAGATAGGAGTATCTATCTTTTCTGTATTATTATTTGGAGTTTCTTTATTCTGACTCATTTTAGGTTCCTTTTTAGGTATCTGAGGTTATGGATACTGTTATATAAGACAAACAGTCAATATTTTTTTAGAAAAAAGGATAGAATTTTGTTTTTATTTGTAAAACTTTTATAAGTAAGATAAATTATTTTTTAATCTCAACAGATAGAGTCTATTTCTATTTATAGAGGGCTTATCAATAATCGGTTTTTGGGAGAAGATAAAATTATGTCTATATATCATCCTGAAGAAGTTCAGACAGAAAAGTTAAAAAAAGCGATAGAAGAAGTGCAAACAGTTATTGTTGGTCAACAAGAAATGCTAAATAGTATTTTTATTGGTTTGTTGACAGGAGGGCATATTCTTATTGAAGGGGTGCCTGGGCTAGCCAAAACATTGGCTATTTCCTCTGTCGCTAAAGTGACTTCTTTAGATTTTAAGCGGGTGCAATTTACACCGGACCTCTTACCTACAGATATTGTAGGAACTATGATTTTTAATTCTATGAGTCAGGTTTTTTCTGTTAAAAAGGGACCTGTTTTTACTCATATTTTATTAGCTGATGAAATCAATCGTGCCCCTGCTAAAGTACAGAGTGCCCTATTGGAGGCTATGGCTGAGAAGCAGGTCACCATTGGAGATAATAGCTTTGCAATGGAGGATCCTTTTTTGGTTTTGGCCACTCAAAACCCCATTGAACAGGAGGGTACTTATAATTTACCGGAAGCACAGCTAGACCGTTTTTTGTTTAAAGTGAAGGTCAGCTATTCCACCCGTAGTGAGGAGATGGAGATATTAAAACGTATGTCTTCTTTAAATGTGCCTGTGGTTCAACCTGTTTTATCTGTTGTGGATATCTTGGCTTTTCAGAAAAAAGTGGATGAGTTGTATTTAGATGACAAACTTAGAAACTATATAGTTGATTTGGTTATGGCCACCCGTAAGCCAAAAGATTACGGTTTGATGGATTTGGAGCCTTTTATTTCTTTTGGAGCTTCTCCTAGAGCCACCGTCTATTTTCCGAAGGCGGCAAAAGCGCATGCTTTTATTAAAGGGAGAAATTATGTATCTGCGGATGATGTTAAAGCTGTAGCCTACCCTATACTTCGTCATCGTATTTTATTATCTTATGAGGCGCAGGCGGAAGACCTAGGAGCCGATCAAGTTATAGATCAAATTATAAGAAGGATAAGAGTATCTTGAGTGCCCCCTCTTCTGTTCTTAAGAAAGTAAAGTTAATAGAGTTAAAATTGCGTCAGCGGGTAAGGGATTTATTTGCCGGTGGTTATCGTTCCGCCTTTAAAGGCCAGGGAATGATTTTTTCTGATTATCGGCAATATGTTCCGGGGGATGATATACGCGCCATAAGTTGGCCTTTAACAGCTAGAATGGGGGAGCCTTATATAAAAATTTTTGAAGAGGAAAGAGGGGCTACTTTTATGTTGGTAATGGATGTGAGCGGTTCTTTCGATTTTGGAACGAGGGGTTTTAAAGGGGAGGTGGCCTGTGAGCTGGCTTCTCTTATTGCTATGAGTGCTCAAAGAAATCAAGATGCTGTAGGACTTCTTCTTTTTTCCGATCGTGTCGAACATTATGTTCCTCCCGCTCGCGGCTCTAATCATGTTTTGAGAATTGTAAGAGATCTTTATTCTTTTAAGAGGACATCGCTAAATACGGATATTTTGCCTGCTTTGGATTTTATGAATGGCGTTTTAAAAAAACACTGTCATATTTTTTTATTCAGTGATTTTTTTTCTTTTTCTCCTTTTGTCCGTCAGCTTAAAATTACAAATCAGCGTCACGATGTAGTGGCGGGTATTGTACAGGATCCGTTTGAGAGTCATTTTCCGGCTTTGGGTTTATTAGAGGTGGAAGATGCGGAAACAGGACAAAGAAGGGTGGTGGATACATCTTCTGGTGTTTTTACGGAGGAATACAAAAACCGGATGGAAGATAAAAAAAAAGAAGTGATAAGTCATTTAAGGAAATCAGGTGTGGATCATTTTTTTATTGATACGGATCAAGATATATTTAAACAACTTATGGTGTTTATTAAAAAAAGGCGGGACAAGTAAGATAGTGAAGGAATCCTTCAGAAGAGAATGGAGGTTAAAAGGCTCGGACATGCGTTTTGCCACAGAGCAACCTTTGGTTATTATGAGGAGAATGGTTTATTAGTGAGTGTGTCCTTCAGGAAAACAGATTTGCCTTTATCGGGACGGCCTTTGTCTTCCTTGGTAGGAAGCCAAGGGACTTGGACCCTTAACCGGCAAACTGTTTTCCTGAAGGAATACAACTTATACAGAAAGGCAAATCGTTGCTTTCCCGTTCTGCGGAAGCGCTGTCATTCCTGCGGAAGCGGGAATCAAACCAGAAGGATATAGTTTATGAAACATATAGATATCCCATATCCAGAAATTCTTTGCCGGCTTGAAAAAAGACCAAAACACCTCACTGTAGGGGATATTTTTGAGCTGCATTGTGAATGGCCCTTATCCCTTATTTTATCTTCTCCCGTTCGTATTGAATTTCATAACCAGGACATAGCTAGCCAAGGGAAAAATAGGAACTTTAAAAAGGAAATGCAAAACAATCAGCCTGGTCCCTATGCTCTTTTTGTGCTGGATACGGTGAGTATTCTTCCAGGAAAAGGCGTTTTTAAAGTCACTAGTTATCAGCCAGGTCATTACAACACCGGTTTTCGATTGGTCAGTGACGAGGGCGTGGCGAAAGTGAAATCTCTTTTATGGAAAGTGAATTCTGTTCTTCCTCAAAACGAAAAAGAAACCATACAGCCTTTTCCGCCTTACGGCCCTTGGAAAGAGGTGTTGCCATTTTGGTATAAACCCTTAGCTGTGTTGGTGTTGCTGAGTTTGATAGTCTTTATTGCTGTAAAAACGCGAACTTTTTTAAGGAGAAGAAAGAAAATAAGAGAAGTAAAAAGAAGATTAAGAAACAAAAAGCCCTTTCGTGAGTTTATAAGTCAATTAAATTTGTTGATGAGAGAGTTGAATAAGAAGGATGGAAAGCAGATTATCCGACAAGTGGAAACCGCTTTTCGGCTTTTTTTGGAAAATCAATTTTTTATTTTTGCTAAGGATGAAAAACCTAAAAAAATTGTCCAACAGATAAAAAAGCATTATCCTGTTATTTTAAAAAAGTGTGATATCGAGGTTTTTTTTGCAGAGATAGAGAGACTTTCTTCTGAGAGAGTGAGTAGTGAAGACAGTGAACAATTGTTAAACATGGCTCGGGAACAAGCTATTAAAATATATCAGCAAGGAGGAAATTCTGTAGGATGAGAAGTATTTTAAAGCATATTTAGTTCTTTGCAGAAAGTTTCAAAAGGAAGTGCTCGTACTCCTTGTGATTCGTAGTCTTTTTGTTTTAAGTGAACTTGGTAAATACAGAACAGCTATACTCTAATAAGTTTGAAAAATAAAAAATCGGAGTGATTGAAATGTATTGGAAATTCCCTTTAGCTTTTTGGTTGTTGATCCCTTTGGTGGTTCTAATATTATACTATTTTTTATACGGGAGGAAGAAAAAAAGGGCCTTTCGAGTTAGTCTTTTAGATGGTTTTCAGTTGAAAAATAGTCTTCGGTCTCGATGGGTGGAGTTGCCAGCGGTGCTTCAGTTTTTAAGTCTCCTCATATTAATTCTTGCCTTGGCCCGGCCTCAGGTGGTGGATACACAAGTGAATCGCAGTGCTGAGGGAATAGATATTGTTATTGTATTAGATACTTCCGACTCCATGTTGATAGAGGATATGCATCCGGGCAGTCGGATTGAAGTAGCTAAAAGAGTGATTAAAAGTTTTATAAATGGACTTGTATATGATCGTGTGGGTTTAATTGTATTTGCGGGGGAATCTTATACAAAGGTGCCTCTGACCTTGGATTATGGTGTTCTTTTAAGTAGTGTGGATGAAGTGAAGGTGAGCCACTATGACCCTTATATAAAAAAAGGCACAGCTATTGGGGTGGCTTTAGCGAATGCAGTAGCCAGATTAAGGCAATCTTCAGCTAAAAGTAAGGTTATTGTTTTTTTGACAGATGGAGAAGATAATGTGGGAGTGATTACTCCCCAAACTGCTTTAGATATTGTCAAGCAATATGAGATTCGAGTTTATACAATAGGAGCAGGAGGTCGTGCCGGTCCTGCTCGGATTCGAAGGGAAATAAAAGACCATACGGGTAGGAAAAGAATTATCTATCAAAGGCTGAAAACAAAAATTAACGAAAAATTGTTAAAAAAAATCGCACAGGAAACAGGGGGAAAATATTTTAGGGCTAATAACGCAAAGGTTTTAAAGACCATTTTTTCAGAAATAAGTCAGTTGGAGAAAAGTGTTGTGGAGATGCAGGAATGGAAACAATATAAAGATCTATTTCCCGGGTTTTTAGAAAAAGCCACTTTGTTATATTTAGTGTCTCTTTTATTATCCTTTTCTTTTTTTTGGAGAGTGATTTAACCTTCAAGGGTTTAGTTTATTTAAGTAGGACAAATCTCTCATCATTTGATAAAAAATGGAAAAATGAGTAGCCTTTTCAATTAGAAAGTGTAAGTTATATCGATCGTGTTTAAATTTTTAGGTATTTTGTTGAGATTAAAGGATTAAGAAAATAATATATATTCTTTTTATTTATAAACCTGAAAACCTTGTTCTTGCGCAGGTGGAGGTGGAACTGGAGAGTATGTAGTTAATAACCTAAATTTAGGAGTCTCACGGTGTTCTCTGTATTATGGTTTAAAAGGTTTTTTTTGTCGCAGCACCGATTTATTCGATTTACTCCCTTGGTGAGTATTTTAAGCCTTATTTTGGCTTCATCCAGTCTTGTACTGGCTATGTCTGTGTATAGTGGTTATGAAACAACAGTCAAGGAAGCTATTGTCAATATGACCGGTCACTTGGTTATTACCGGTCGGAAAATAAGCACACAACAGGATATTATAGGTAAAATAAAAGAGGACTTAGATCCCACCCTATCTTATTCGCCTTTTTTATCTTTAAAATCGTTATTGGTGTATAAAGGTCGGTTGTCCGGGGTATTATTGGATGGGATTCCCTCTAAGAAGTCTCAACACAGGGTCAGTTTGGAGAACCGTTTAATAAAAGGCACTTTTAATCTTACAGATGAAAAAGCGGCCTTAATAGGTAGAGGAGTGGCTAAAAAGTTTAATCTGAATCCAGGGGATTACTTTCATATTGTGCTTCCTAAAATGAATCCGGATGGTTCTTTTCAAAACAAACATCAGCAATTGTATGTAGAAGGTATATTGGATATGGGGTTTTATGGCTTTAATTCTCGTTATATCTTAATTAATATAAAAACCGCTCGGAATTTAATTCGCCACCCGGCTGCTATTACTGGATTACGATTTTTGATGTATAAAGAAAGCCAAATAGAAATGATGCGTGCCAAGTTCACTAACAAATTAGGATCAGATTACAAAGTGAGAGACTGGCAAAGCATTATAAAGAATGTCAACAGTGGTTATTTTGAAGCTGTGCGAAAGGAAAAATTCTTAATTTTTTTTATTCTCATGGTTTTAGTTCTGGCTAGTGCCTTTAATGTATCTTCTCATTTATCTATTACTGTTTTGAACCAGATTCGTGAGATTTGTATTTTAAAAGTAATGGGAGCCAGCCCCTTTTTTATTTTTTCTCTTATCTTGACTCAAGGTTTTATTGTAAGTTTTGTAGGAACTGTAATAGGAATGGGGCTTGGTTGGACCTTATCCAGAGGGTTTATAATGGTTCAGAGTTTTTGGCAAATAGTTCCTTCTGATGTATATAAGGTCAACACTATTATAGCGGATATAAGGTTTTCTGATATGTTATTGATTTTTGTTTGTGCTTTATTGATTTGTCTTATTTCCTGCTTATTACCCACCTGGAGAGCTTTAAAGCTCTCTTTAAGAGAGGGATTGCTTTGCGAGTAATATTTTTATAATCAGAACAAAAAAATAGGAAAAAATATGGATAATATATTAACTGTTCAATCATTAAGTAAGAGCTTTTTTAAAGGAGATGGACGTATTGATGTTTTAAAAAATATTAACCTCACTGTTAAAAAAAAAGAAGCAATATGTATTACCGGAGGTTCTGGAGTCGGAAAAAGCACTTTTCTGCATGTCATTGGGACTTTGGATCGCCCTAGCAAGGGGGATGTGTTTTATTACAATAAGAACTTAAATTTAGCTACGGATTTAGAGCTATCGGATTTTAGAAGTCAAAAAATGGGGTTTATTTTTCAATTTCACTACTTATTAGGCGAATTTAACGCACTTGAAAATATTATGATCGCGGGGCAAATTGGTAAAAAAAGCTTTAAAGAATCGAAAGAGAGAGCGGAATATTTAACGGAATTGGTTGGGATTGCTGATCGTAGAAAACATTTTCCTTCTGAGTTAAGTGGTGGGGAACAACAAAGAGTCGCTATTGCTCGTGCTCTTGTTAATGAGCCGGAGATTATATTGGCTGACGAACCTACAGGTAATTTGGATGCCAAAAACACCATTCATATTTTAGATATTTTTTTTGAATTAAAAGCGCGTTTTGGCATTACTTTTATTTCTGCCAGTCATGATTCGGTATTTGCTAAAGCTTTCCCAAAGCGATTGCACATGCAGGATGGTGTATTTTCTTAAGGCTTTTTACTTGGTTCAGGATACTTTTTTTTTCGGAAAATTTTTTTCGGAAAACTCAATACCTTTCTGAAGTTTTCTGAAAAAATCCTCCCGATTAGCTTTTATCTATAGCTTTGTTGTTTTAAAGGCAAGAAGGACGAAATGGATCCTTACTGATGTTATTGTGTCTGGATACCAGGTTTTGCCCAACTTCAGCACAAATACAAAGTAACAAAATCCGTATTTTAATCCCTCAATATTCGGATCTCGGATTTTTTTCTCTAAAAAGTAGCTCAAAAACCTACTCTTTCCCCTCCTTTGATATTGCACATATAAAAGCACCATGAAAAAAAATAGAAAAAACCAAGTCTCCTTAAACTTAAACAAGATATACAAATCCCGTTTGAAATACCAAACTTCACTGTTAGTAAGTTTCAACACTTTAAAGAGAAAAAAATCTAAAATCTCGAACAGGCGTTTTGCAAAAAGGCAACCGGTGGTTGCATTGAGCTCAAGGGCCTAACTCGTTTTAAGCTTTTTTTCTCTTTAAATTTTTGTAAGCTTTTGAACAAAAAAAACTGAAGTGTAACTAAAATATTCAAACCAAATTTTTTAAACAGGATTTTAGTAAAATGGCTATACACACCAATCATCACGATCAGTTCTTTAAATTCTTCTTCTCCAAACCAGAACTGGCTCAAGAACTCTTCCAGCTTATTTTCTCCAAAGAAGAACTAAAAGCATACAACTTAACAAAACTTAAGGCAGAGCAAAATGCCTTTTCCGATGGCAGTAGTGCTGACCTTATCTTCTCTTTACCCCTGAAACCTAAACCTTATCAAACTGGTAAAGAAATAAACCCTATTTTAAACCCTGTTCCTCTTAAAAATCAAGCTCACCTAATCGGTGAGGAAATAAGCACCACCCCAGTCTCTCTTTCTCTTAAAGAAAAACGAAAAAAACATTCAATCTCTAATGTAATATCCGAAATCCGTATATTTATCATCCTCGAACATAAAGCCTCTTATAATGTAAGTCTTTTTGAACAGCTTTTCCGATACCAATATCTGATTATTGAACAAAGTTTAAAAGAAGGAAAACCCCTTACCCCTATTATCCCTGTTGTGTTTTATCATGGGAAAAAGCCTTGGAGGTGGAAGCTCTCTTTCCAGGAGGCTTTAGGAAGCAAGGATTTTTTAAGTTTGCCTCTCTCTTTTCGAGAAAGTATGTTAAACTTTAAAGTAAGGCTCTTAGACATACAGGATAAGAAGTGGGAGTGGGTATTTAAGGATCACAGTTTTAAGAGTCGAGGTTTATTATATTTGCTAAGGGAGGTTTGGTCAGGAGAATTAAACTTTAAAAAAGTATTTTCTCTTTTTAAAGAGCTGTTGGAGAGGGAAAGAAATAAAGAGGGTATAATACTAAATATAATGGAGTATTTAATAAAGGGATATAAGATGAAGAAAGAAGAATGTGAGGAAGCGGAGGCAGAGATGATAAAACAGGGATTAATAAAGAAAGGGGGATATATGGACATAAAGGAACTTTTTAGAGAAGAAGGACGACAAGAAGGACGACAAGAAGGACAGCAGCAGGGACGACTGGAAGTTATGATTAATATGCTAAAAAGAAAAATGGACACTAAGTTAATTACTGAAGTCACCGGTTTTTCTGAAGAGGAGATAAAGAAGCTAAAAAACAGAATCTGACCCGACTCTCCTTGGACCAGGGTTTTAACTGTGATAACCTATAACACTATTGAAATACAGAATTTACAAAGGAGTTCTGTCCCCATAAAAGTAGGGCTGAAAAAAGCGACTTTTGACTTGCTCGGTATAAGGCATTCTAGGGGCTTTGCCAAAGCGTATATTTCAAGATAGCCTTCCGTCTTTATTATTTTATGAAGATTTAAAATGTCCCTGAAAAACCATCTCTATAGCCCTTGTGTAGGGCAGAACGGTAACTTTACCCACTTTTAAAATCCGGTGGCCGCGATATACACCAAAAGCTTTATGTATATCCCCTGAATTTAGTAAAACATTTAATCCTTTGTTAAACTTTTCTTTCCAGACATAAGTGGATTTTATTTCAAAACCAATGGATTGATGTCCTTTTTTCCATATAAGATCTACTTCATTGCCTGATTCCGTACGCCAATAAAAAAACCTAGCTCCATGAGACATCCATGAGTTAATAGCCCTAAATTCATTCAGAATAAAAGTTTCAAACAAAAAACCTATTTCATTTATTGAAGGTTTATCCCTATGAAGCCCTGCCAAGGCCCGTTGCACACCGCAGTCAAATAAGTAGAATTTAGTGTGAGCAATTTCTTTGACTTTAGCTTTATTACGATACGCAGGTAAATACCAAGCTAACAATGTATCTTCCAAAATGCTAAAATAACCTTGTACTGTGGATCTGGCTACACCAACATCTCTAGCAATATTGGATATATTGAGAACTTGTCCATTCATTAAAGCGGCGATAGAGAGAAAACGATAAAAATTATTTAAGTTCCTTACAAGAGCTTCTTGTTGGATTTCTTCTTTCAAATAAGTTTCTATATAAGCATCCAGAAATTCAATTTTGTTTGCTATATTGGATTCTGTTACACTTAAGGGTAATTGCCCATAACAAAGTATTTCTTGTAGTTTAAAATTCTTACCTATTTCCAATCTGCTGAGAGGAAACATTTTTTTTGACAAAGCTCGACCGGCCAGCATATTGGCTTGAGATCTTTTAAGCTGTCGAGCACTGGAACCAGACAGCGCAAAACGGTAATTGTTTTTACTTTCAAACAATAGAGCATGGACTTCATCCAACAATTCAGGGCATTTTTGTACTTCATCAATGACAATCCAGGCTTTTCTTTTTTTTAATGCACTTACTTCTTGTTCAAGAAGAGAGGGATTTTTTTTGTATTGTAAGTACTCTTTGGATTTAAGAAGGTTAATACTTAAATCGGCAAAGGAAAGATGTTGCTTCAACCATACAGATTTACCTGTTCCTCTTGGCCCGAAAAGGAAAAAACTTTTTTTTGGTAAAGCTAGTAAGCGAGAATACATGTTTTTAATTCCGTTAAATTTACTGTAAATATAACGGATCTATAAACAAATATCAAGAAAAATTTTTAGCGTATGAAAAAATATCTTAAAAGAATATATCATTACCGTTCTTATTTGAACTATAATTGTTGTTGTGCCCGGTTATACACTTCCATAAAAGTATCAGCCAGGTCTTCTATTTTCTGTTTCCTTAAAACAGGATCATCAGGAAGTTTAAAAACGTTAGAAACAAGATTCATTATAGAGCTTTTTATTGTTTCTAGTCTCAGATGACCATAGGTAAGAATATTGAGATCACTTTCATGTGTCATAATAAAATAAACCCCTTCCACTTGTTTTCTTTTATTCGGTGGGAGATCTTCCATGCTATCTAATAATCTTTTATGCAGTAGCCTATGGCTCACAGAATAATCCATATAAAGCCTATTACCGTTAAGGATAGAATGTCCTATATCATGTGTAAAAAAATCAGAGGGGTAAAGTGTTGTATTATCTACATTAATATTATTTTTATTAATCATACCAGCCGGGTAAACACCTTCAAACATAGCTCTATTGAAAGTTATAATTCCTATGTTTTCTCCTCTAGTTGTTGGTATTATGATTTTTAATGGAAATTCAGATATTATCTCCTCCTCAACAAGACCTAAGTTCGTTTTGTTTTTGGGATGGCTTCCTGTCATCACTATAGATAATTTATGGTTAAAAATGAGCCACCACTTATAAGTGACTGTTTCATCTGTAATAGCTTTCTTTGCTTCTACTTCCAGACTCTCTAGGTGTTTTAGTTGTTCCGACTTGCTACCAGAAAGATGAGATTCAGGAAAATAATTTTCTTCAAGACTCTTTCTTATATGCGCTATAAAATCAGGAATTTGATCCGCAAAATATTCAATATGGGTAGTTCGAGGGTTGGCTCCTAACTCTTGTAAACGTCTGCGAACATAGGCCCATTCATTAACTTGATCTAAGCCTTCTGTATAGCTAGTTTTATAATCTTGTTCCACTTTACTAGTGGGTGGAGGAAGCTGTAAGTCTTTAGAGTTCACTTTTTTCCTGGTGGAGCGAGCAGCAGTAAATATAGCTTCAAATTCAGGATTTATCAATCTGTATTCTCCACTATATTGAGTGTATCCATATTGAGTAAATACGAAGCTATCGCTTATTTTTTTATAAAACTCCCTTAGATCAGGAATATCTTCCCTCGATTGGAATTTATACCCATCGGGTATTATTTTTCCGTAACTTTTCGGTTCTTTCCTTTTGGTAGCTAAGCTTTTAAAGCCGGAATTTTCAAACACGACTGGTATATTTAAAGTATCTTCTAATTCACGAATATCTTTAGTTGTAGGGTTTCTTGGAAGTAAACCATTTTTTATAGCTTCTTTAAAGGAAAAAAAAGCATTGGTTCCATTCATCAAACGGACTACAAAACCCCTATTTGTCTTTTCTAAGACCTTATTAACTATCTGGTACTGCTCAAAAATAACCCTACCTTCTGTTAGAAACATTTCTTCTGTGACTATTTGACGAGTTTTAGGATCTATTGCCTCTATTTCCACCAAGAGACCATATCTGTCTGTTCTTTCCAATACTTTATTTACTTTTATAAATCTTATGCTGTCTGTAATAAAAACAGGTTTTCCCTCATTAATATTATTTAAAACTTTTCTTATATTTAGCCTTAGTTTTGCTATACGATTAATCTCTACCACCCCATCTTCTATCAACTTTCTCACTTGTTCACGGGAAAACCCCTGGCTCTCGAGATATTTTATGATCTTTCTCCTCTGACCCACAGTATAATTACCTGCTCTGGGAAAAGTTCCATCTTTTCCCTTCTCTCCTAAAACCACGCTATGATAACTCTCTAAAGCTTTTATTTGCTGAAGGTTTAATTCTTTTACTCTCAAGCTGGACTGAGCCAACCTAGTGAGAAGTTGCCTGTAGTTTTTTGTCGTATCATTTACGAAAGTTGAGTGGTGTAATCGCGCAAAATCCTCACAAGATAAAGCAGAAAAAGCTTGTAAACTGACAGTTACTAAAAAAATTAAAGAGAGATAATAAACTCTCCAAGCTAAAAGCCATATAGTATTCTGCATAAGATCATATAATTTTAAAAAAATGAGTAATTCCTCTATTTTATTAGTGAATAACTTCACTACATTAATAGTTAATTTAAGTCCAACAGGAGCCCGATAAGTATATCATAATCCTATTTTACTTATATAAAAAACTTTAATGAAATATTTACATTTTTGTATATTTTTTACACACTGATTGTGTTTGATTCCTGCTTCCGTGGGGATCGGGTTTTCCTGTCGTCTCTTTTTTCTCTCAAGGGAAATGAGAGTTTAGAAATGTCGTGATGGAAATCTACATAAACAATTTATATGTTTTTTTCCATGGAATAACTCGACCGTAACTTCTATTTTGTTCTTCATCCCCTCCATAAATTAGAAAAGACTGTCCATGAGACTTGTCACTATATTGTTCATACATTTTTAAATTTTTAAAAAAGTGACTTTGAATCGTTTTACCGGATTTTAGGGTGTCTGTAAGCCTCTTCCCAGTGATGAACGGAGTGTGGAGCTTGGCAACAAACAAGTCTCCACGAAGCAAGCGAAAGCAGCGGGGAGCGGGGACTCCTGATCGGTTTGGTAAAGAGCGTTCTAGGGGCTTTGACAAAGCTTATATTTCAAGATAGCCTTCCGTCTTTATTATATATTATCAACTGGTGTCTTTTATGAACCTTTCTTTTTTTCTTTTTTTTATTTTTAGTGTGCTTCCACTAACTGTTTTTGCCAATTCAAACCGTATTGGAAAAATGGTTATAAAAGGGAATAAAATAGTTGAAGAGTCGGCTATTCGTTCAAAAATTTTTTCTAAGGTTAATGAAAAGTATGCCCCTTATAAGGTCCGTAGAGATGTGCGGCAGATTTTTAATACAGGTTGGTTTGATGATGTGGAAGTGCAAAAAAAAGAAGGAGCAAAAGTTACTTTAGTTTATATAGTAAAAGAAAAACCGATTGTTGAAAAAATTATATATAAAGGAAATGACAGTTTAAGTAAGAAAGAATTGGGTGAAATTTTTCATTTTTTACCCAATGAATTCTTAGATCATAAAAAAGTAAAACGAGCGATAAGAAGTATCAAAGAGGAATATGAAAAAAAAGGGTATTATCTGGCAGAAATATCTTACTCCATTGAAAAAACATCTCATCCTGAAAAAGTGCGATTGATTATTCAGATAGAGGAGAATAAAAAAGTAAAAGTAAAAAGGGTGGATTTTATAGGAAACCAAGCTATTTCTTCAAAAGAAATAGCTTCCTTTATGGGCACAAAAGAATTTGGCCTTTTAAGTTTTCTCTCCTCGGCTGGTTCCTATAGCCAGGATATTTTGGAAAAAGATCTTAATAATATTCGTTTTATTTATATGGATAGAGGATATTGGAAGGTCTTTGTCGGGAAGCCGGACATTGTGATTTCACCAGATAAGACAAATATGACTATTCGTATTCCTATTCAGGAAGGGGAACAGTATAAAGCCGGTACTGTTGATTTTTCAGGAGATTTGATTTTTGAAAAGGAATTTTTGAAAAAAGACTTGGAAACGGAGGAGTTGGAAGTATTCTCTTATGGAAAATTACAAAGAGATATTAAGCGTTTGGAAACAAAATATGGTGATGAGGGGTATGCCTTCGTTAATGTTATTCCTAAATTTTTTAATTTACCCGGTGATGATAATAAAACGATTCATGTGTTGTTTGAGATACGGAAAGGGAAAAAAGTAAAAATAGGGCAGATCCATATTACAGGAAACTCCTATACCAGAGATAAAGTGATTAGAAGGGAGGTTAGAATTTTTGAAGGGGAGCTATACAATGAGACAGATAAAAATAGATCGGCTGAGAACATACGGAGATTGGGTTTTTTTGATGATGTGAAAATAGTATCAAAAACAATTAAAAACAGAGATGATCTCGTGGATATGGAAGTGAATATAAAAGAAAGGGAAAATACAGGTACACTGGAATTAGGCGCACAGTATGCGGAGTATGGTTTTGCTTTTAATGGAAAAGTTCATAAATATAACCTTTTTGGAAAAGGTTATAATATGGGATTTGATGCTACTATAAACAAGGTTAGGCAGTATATTAATTTACAATTTTCTGATCCTTATTTTTTGGATTCCCGATGGTACTTCGGAGGAGATTTTTATTTTGAGTATTGGAGTGGTGGGGATTTGGATAAGGAAAGAAAGAAAGTGGAATCCGAGTGTCAAAAACTTGATTTTAGAAGCGGAAACACAAGTTCTATAAAAAATAGGGTAGAAAGGCAGGAATTTTGTCTCAGATCCATTCCCGATATTAATTATCGTGGTTTTTCAGAAGAAAAAATTAGTGGCGGAGTGACTTTTGGTCGGTCTCTTACGGACTCTTTAAAATTGCTGCTTTACTATAGAATGGAAGTAGTATGGTTGAGCAATACAATAGATCCGCATCTTTACCCTGTGGATTCTTCCAGCGGTCTTCGTAACCCCGTGGAGGCTATTGTAGAGTATGATAAAAGAAATGATCGTCTTTTTCCCACAGGGGGTTTATATTCCAGGGGATCTGTGGCTTATGATGGAATATTTGGAAAATTTAATTATTTTACCTTATCCGCAAATGTTCGGTTTTACCAAAAGTTATTCTGGAATTTTGTGTTTCGTATGAATACGCAATATAGCCAACATTTGGCTATTGATGGTCATAAACACAGTATTCCTATTGATCGTTTATTTTTGTTGGGAGGAATTAATAGCTTAAGGGGGTTTCAGCATTTTACCCTGGGGCCGCGAAAAGAATCTAAAAGTATTCTTAATAAAGCAGAACAGTATGGGCACTCTCATCCCCAGGCTGTTGCTAATCGTGTTTTTGGTGGTATGAAAGAATTTTATACTAATTGGGAACTACAGTTTCCCATTTTGCCCGGGGCAAAACTTTTAGGGGTTTTATTTGTTGATACAGGTAATGCTTATGATGATTGGCACTCTATAGGATTAAGGTGGAATTGGGGCTTTGGATTAAGGATATTCAGTCCTGTTGGTCCCCTTCGCTTTGAAATAGGTTTTCCTTTTCAACCTGATGAAAATAAGGGGGAACGACCCTCTCATTTTCAATTCACAATGGGACTTCCTTTTTAACATGAATATAGTTAGGATATTTTGTATTATCTACCTGTATTGATGTGAATACTAACTTTATATAGAGTTACCCTTCCATTAGGAGAATATAGGAAGCAAAAGGTTCACCTATGGAAAAAGTGATGTCAAGAATATAGTGATCTGGGGAAAGACGAAAAAATGATAAAAAACATTGTTAATTTTCTATTTGAAACAATCAATACCCTTATAGAAAAGCTTATTTTTTTTGATCTTCTGTTTTTCACGGATAAAATGAGGCTTCCTTTTGTATTGGCTCTGCTTTGTTTTTGTGCTGTTTATTTCACTTTCAAAATGGGTTTTGTAAATATCCGCTTTTTTAAACACGCTATTGACCTTGTTTTAGGTAAATATGATGCCTCTGAGAAATCTGGAGAAATCAGTCACTTTAAAGCTTTGACAACGGCTCTTTCGGCTACAGTGGGTCTTGGGAATATTGCTGGAGTGGCTGTCGCCATCTCTGTAGGGGGGCCGGGGGCCACTTTGTGGATGATTGTAATGGGCATTTTAGGTATGAGCACTAAATTCACAGAATGTACTCTAGCTGTGATGTACAGAGAAAAAAGAAAAGATGGAAGTTTAATGGGTGGGCCTATGGAATATTTAAAGAAAGGTTTAGCGGATATGGGATTACCTCGCTTAGGCTTTTTTTTATCTATGACTTTTTGTTTTATGTGCATGGGAGGTTCTTTTGGTGGAGGAGCTGCTTTCCAGGTGAATCAGTCTCTAACCGCAATGAGCATCAGCATCCCGTTTCTGGCCCAGCACCATTGGGTTTATGGCCTTGCTATGGTTCTTCTTGTAGGGACTGTTATTATAGGAGGTATCAAGAGAATAGCCCTTGTAGCTAGTCGTATTGTTCCCTTTATGTGTGCCACTTATATTTTAATGGTTTTATATATTTTAGTGGTATTTTATGAAAAAATCCCCTCGGCTTTTTTAACTATTTTACAAGGGGCTTTTACTCCTGAATCCGCCTATGGCGGCTTTTTAGGAGTGTTGGTTGTGGGCATACAACGAGCCGCTTTTTCCAATGAAGCAGGCTTGGGTTCTGCCGCTATTGCTCATTCTGTAGCTCGAGTGAATCATCCTGTGGAAGAGGGTGCAGTTGCCTTACTAGAGCCTTTTATTGATACCGTTGTTGTCTGTACCATGACGGCTTTGGTGATTGTTATTACCGGAGCTTATAATAACCCGGAGTATATGGACTTAGTTAGCCAACAAAAAGGAGCGGCCCTTACTTCTAGTTCTATGGGGGATGTTGTGATTTGGTTCCCGTATCTTCTGAGCCTGGCTGTATTTCTTTTTGCTTTCTCCACTATTATTTCTTGGTCTTATTATGGAGAAAGGTGTTTTTCTTTTATTTTTGGTGAAAATAAATCTTTAATTTATAAATTACTTTTACTGTTTGTTATTTTTATAAGCTCTATTGCCACTTCTAAAAATGTTATGAATTTTGGAGATCTTATGATTTTAGGTATGGCTTTTCCTAACCTGATTGGAGTGCTTATCTTAAGTGGAAAAGTGAAGAAAGGTTTAAAAGAGTATCAAGAAAAAAGACAGCGTATTAAATAATCAATTTCCGTATAACTGCTGGAAATGTACTGAAGAGGGATCTAGTTATTTCGAATCAATCTAAAGAATTTACAGAAAAAGCTCCTATGTTAAAAATAAATGTCGTAACTTTATTTCCTCATTTTTTTAACTCTCCTTTAAAAACAGGTATATTGGGTCGGGCTATTCAGTCCAAGCTTTTAAAAACTCACTTTGTAAATCCCAGGGATTTTACAGAAGATGTGCATCAGAGTGTGGATGATGCTCCTTTCGGAGGAGGGGATGGAATGGTGATGATGTATCCTCCTCTGAAAAAAGCAATAGAATCTTTATCAGCAACAAATCCAAAAGTTATCTACTTAAGTCCGCAGGGTCAAAAGTGGAACTACAAAACAGCTCGCTCTTGGGCTGCGCAAACGAACAAAGAGTGGATTTTTATATGTGGTCGTTATGCAGGTGTAGATCAGAGATTCGTTAATGACTATGTGGATGAAGAAATATCCATAGGAGATTATATTTTAACAGGGGGGGAATCGGCGATGCTGGTTATATTGGACTCCCTTTCTCGTTTTATTAAAGGGGCTTTAGGAAATGAATTGTCTTACTTAAATGAAAGCTTTGAGCAAGATCACTTATTGGAAGCTCCTCAATGGACTAGACCTAAAGACATCCCTGGATACGAAATCCCTAAAGTGATGTTATCCGGCCATCATAAAAATATTAAAAATTTTCAATACCTTATATCTATTTTGATAACGGCTGTAAAAAGGCCAGATCTACTTATAGCTGATAAAGTTCAACAGGATTTGCCAAAAGCTATAAAAATGGCAGAGGTTTTATCAGAAGAAGAATTAAAAGCCTGTGGGCTTAATATGGAGCATCTGCAAATTCTTAAAAAGGGAGGAGAATGGAATTAATAAGCTTTCACTAGATAAAAAATAAATCTACAAATACTTCACGGCCTCAGCACTGTCATTCTTGTGTGAGTGCTGTTATTTCCGCGAAAGCGGGAATCCAGTGCTAATATATAATTAATTTTTTGTTTCATTTTGATACCAGTGTCTCAGTTTGAAACAAATAAAAAATATTTTTAAAAAGGGGGA
>JAPPLY010000058.1 GCA_028819305.1 Bdellovibrionales bacterium | reverse complement strand
ACTTTAACGCATTGCTTGATGCTTAGCAACTGTCCATATATGAGGGACATTCCAAGGGGACAAAAAATTAAAGGTGTTAATGAGGTAATCAACCTTTATCGACAAAAAAAGAGACAAGAAGACCAATTAAAAATAAGCAACACCAATCTCCCTTTTATGCAGGTTCTGTACAAGCAAATTTTAAGTGACAGACAAAGCCACTCTTTTTACATAGAAGAGTTTAAAAATAAACAGGAAGTATTAAATTCTATTAATGAATTGTGGAAAGTTATTTTTGATAAAAAAGATAGGCGGGAAAATGTGTTACAAAAAATAGAATCCCTTTTTACTAATATGTCTGAGTATGAGATAAATAATATTTATTTTAAAAAAGATCATTTATCTCAAGTCTCGAGCACACTTTTCAAAGATTATAGTATTATATCATCTGCTTTAGAAGATTGGGCTGAAAAAGAATTTCAGACTAAAAAAGAAAGAGAGCAGTGGCTTAAAAAAGATTTTTATAGTTTTTCAGAAATACATAAAGCTTTATCTTATTACTCTAAAGAAAATGAAAATATAACAAAGCCCGAAGACAATAATTTTAATTTTGAGACAGCTTTGTTTTTTTATTTTAAATCTGCATTTCAGAGTAAAACTCATACAATAAATAATAAAACAGAGTCTTTTAAGTTAATTTCTTATATAGAAAAGCTTTATGAAGAGATTAAAGAAGTAAAGTCTTGTTCATCACAACATAATGAGTTTAGTACAAAAGAAACTAAAGCTATAAAAAGTTTTCTCACTGCGCTTATGGACCTTATACATTTAATAAAACCGATCTGTTTAGAAAAAGATAAGAAAAAAATAGAAGACTTAGATAAAGACACTGTATTTTATGAAGAGTTTACCTCTCTTTATGAGAAATTAATCCCTATTATCAAGCTATATAACAAAACTAGAAACTATATAACACAAAATAAAAACCGCTTAGAGAAGATCAAAATCAACTTTGAAGATAGTACTTTGATGAAGGGTTGGGATGTGAATAAAGAAAACGACAATCTAGCTATCATCCTAAGAAAAAAAGAAAATGATAAATGGTGTTATTATCTTGGTATAATGAGTAAAAGTCATAGAAAGATTTTTGATTATCAGCTCAATTTTGAAGACTATAATAAGGAGTCAGTTAAACAAAAGAAAATGAACTTAAAAAATAAAATATTAGCTACGCACAATAAGGAAGCCTATTATGAAAAAATGAATTATAAGCTTCTGCCAGATCCAAGTAAGATGCTGCCAAAAGTGTTCTTTTCTAGGAAAAATGATTCTATTTTCAACCCATCGTCAGAGATAAAGAAAATCAAGCAGGAGAAAACTTATGCAAAAAACGATGGTAATGTATTTAATTTAATAAAATGCCGAAAATTTATAGATTTTTATAAAGCATCTATAGAAGACCATTATGATTGGAAAAAGTTTAATTTTAAATTCTCTGATACAAGTCAATATCAAGATATTAGTGATTTTTACCATGAGGTCAGCTCTCAAGGCTATAAGCTGTCATTCGATAAAATTAAGGAGGATTACATAAAAGAAAAAGTTAAAAAAGGTGAGCTATATCTCTTTAAAATTTATACTAAAGATTTTTCAACTAAGAGTACAGGTAAACCTAATTTGCACACGAGTTACTTTAAGCTTTTATTTGATAAAGATAATTTAGAAGACACTATTTTTAAACTGAATGGACAAGCTGAAATGTTTTACAGAAAAGCCTCAATACAAAAGAAAACTACTCATAAGAAAAATGCGCCAATTCAAAATAAAAACCCTGATAATCCTAAACAAAAAAGTACATTTAATTATGATCTTATAAAAGATAGACGATTTACAGAAGATAAGTATTTCTTTCATGTTCCGATAATCCTTAATTTTAAAAAGAAAAATATGAGAGCTTATCAGTTTAATCAAGAGGTTTTAAAGTTTTTAAAAGATAATAAAAATATTAATATTATAGGCATTGACAGAGGAGAAAGACACTTAGCCTATTATACAGTTATAGATCAACAAAAACATATTTTAGATCAAGGTAGTTTTAATAATATTATTTCCAATTACAAAGGTAAAAATGGTCAAGATGTAGAGGTACGCACAGAATACCACAAGCTACTGGAAACAAGAGAAGAAGAAAGAGATAAGAGTAGAAAATCCTGGGCTAAAATTGAAAATATAAAAGAGCTTAAATCTGGATACTTATCGCACCTTGTTCATAAAATCTCTCAGATGATGATAAAATATAATGCTATAGTCGTTTTTGAGGATTTAAACACAGGCTTTAAAAGAGGACGCATAAAGTTTGAAAAACAAGTATATCAGAAGCTGGAAAAAGCTTTAATTGATAAATTAAATTATTTAGTTTTTAAAGATACAGCCCATAAAAACCCTGGGGGTTTTTTAAAAGCTTATCAATTAACAGCCCCTTTTGAAAGTTTTCAAAAAATGGGAAAACAAACGGGTTTCATACTCTATACTCCTGCTTACTATACTTCTAAAGTTGACCCTTTAACCGGTTTTATAAATCTCATATATCCAAGATACAAAAATAAAAAAGACTCTATAGATTTTTTCAATAGTTTTGAAAAAATCTCTTTTGATAAAGAAAAGGACTATTTTGTTTTTGAGTACCAAGATGGAAAAGTTAATTCTCGTAAAAAATCAGAATCGAATACTAGGTGGAGAGTGTGCACTCATGGTGAAGATAGATATAAGTATGATAGAAAAAGTAAATCTCATAAAAAAATAGATGTGACTCGTAAATTAAAAGCCTTATTTAATAAGTATGAAATTAAGTATGAAACAGGAGGGTGTATAAAAGGCCCCATCGTCAATCAGAGTGATAAAGCCTTTTTTAAAGAACTTATGGATCTTCTTAATTTGACTATTCAGTTAAGACATATCAACCCAGACTCACAATCCATTGATGAAAAAGACTTTATATTATCTCCTGTGGCTGATGAGGGCAGTCGCTTTTTTGATTCCAGAAAAGCAAAAGAAATGGAACCAAAAAACGCAGATGCGAATGGAGCTTACCACATAGCCTTAAAGGGTTTAGAGGCGATTAAAAATATTAAATATCAAAACAATAAACTACAAATACCTGCAATTAAAAATAAAGACTGGTTTAAATCTATTAAGAAGCAGCTCCTGTGCACTTAAACATAAAAAAGCCAGCTAGAGAAACTCAGTAGTTCATTTTTAGTTGCCCTATATAGGGGGCTAAAGAGATCCTATATAAGGGGTCGGGAGAAAAGGATATGTGAGTGTATGGTGACCTGTAGCTCTGTTTTTGAAGAAAACAAAGAATTAGTCAGAAGAAAAGGGTAGGTGAATATAATGGTAATCTCTCCGATAATTTCAAAAAATATCAAAAGCAAGGTGAGAAAATGAATCAAAATAATCAAGCTATTACATTTAAAGGCAATCCTTATCAGTATATCAGAGGGGTTCGCTTCCAGGCGCGTATTGACGGGCGGGTAAGTGAGTCATTTAAGACAAAACATAAGGCTATAGGGAATGAGGAAGTCTCAAAGTCTAATTTATCTGAACTGGCAGGTCTATTATCAGGTTTTCATACAGAATTAAAATCATTGCTTTATGATACGGGTTCCGAAACAGAGAAAGAAGAGTTTCGTAAAAATTTATCGGTGAGTAAAACTTGGTTAAAAAAATGGCATAAAGAGCTTTTTTATTCACAGATCAAAAAAGACAATAACAGACAGGGGAAATACGCTCTTAAGGATTTAAAAGGCATACTTCATTTCTTTGAGCAAAAGCTTGTTTCATGGGGGGAGCATAGTGAAAAAATTAAAAAATCTGCCGAAGCTTCTAAAAATGAGCGGTTTCGCCATAGCGATATTGCGACAGCCATTAGAGCCTTGTCAAGCCGGGAGCTGTTGGATTATATTGGGGACTTTTTAATGGAGGTTCATACAAAATCCACAGAGTTAGATAATCGTGTCAAGAAATTAAAAGAGGATTTAGAAAATCTCAGAGAGCAGCTAAAAACAGCTGAGCAGGAATATCTCTCTTTTGAGTCTCCTGGTATAGAAATAGCCAAAGCCAGCTTTAACTATTACACTCTTAACAAGAGGCCAAAAGAGTATTATGAAAAAGAGCCTCAAAAGGCAAAAGATGAACTTTGTAAAAATCATTTTTCAAAAATCCAAAAAACAAAAAACAGAGAATATTCCTGGGAGTTTGTTAACCCCAGATCAGAAATATTTCAATTCAAAAGCGATCAGGAAAAAAAGTGGATTGAAAAATATTGTGAAAAACACCTTAAGGATGATCTAAAAACAGAAATTAATCTAACTTTAGATCAAACTTACAGTGCTATGAAAGATTTTAAAGCTGAGCAAAAATCTATTTTTTATGAAGTGATAACTCACATTGCCAGCAATCAAAACAACAGTTATGAAGACAAAAACTCAAACCATCTTCTAAAGGGCTGGCAGTTTCCTTACAGCCAGCAAAATGTACAGGGAGTGAATACAGCCTTTTCCTTATTTCAATTTAAAGAAAAAGAAATCAAAAAGAATCAATGGACTATAAAAAACATACTTTCTCTATATAAAAATGAAAGCAATAAAGTAACAGCGGATAAGGCTTTTGAGGTATTTATCCATCTTACAAAACAAATTCAGCAATCGGGAGATAAGAAGAATAAAAAGACTCAAACTAAAAAACTGCTACAACACCCAAAACACCGATTTCTTGCGCGAAGACAAAACAGACTTAAGAACGATTCCTCTTTGGGTTTTTATAATAATATGGATACTATACCTTATAAGTCTCAAAATCCAAAGAAAGACAGAGGTGCATTTCTTTTTGGCAAAGGCTGTTACTTTAAAGAATATGAGAAATTTTGCGAGGAATATAAAAAAATAGCTCAAAAGCGGGGCCGATTAAATGCTCAAATCAAGGGTATTGAAAAAGAAAAAAGGGAGGCTTTACAAACAGGTTTTTGGGCTTTTATTTATACAACTCAAACAAAAAAACAACTTTGGCTTGTGCCAAAAGACAAGTGCGAAGCAGCCAAAAGTTTTATCTATAGCCCCGACAGAAAAAACGGTTCTTCAGAAGACTCACAATGCCTGTCCTGCTTTGAGTCTCTCACTATGAGAGCCTTGCATAAACTTTGTTTTGCTGAGCAAAGCTCTTTTGTGAAGGATATGCCGTACGATTTAAAAACATTACAACAGTCAGCCAAGGAGTTTAAAACAAAAGATGAGAATAAGGACCTTCAGGAACAAAAAATGAAAGAAAAATCTCAAAAGGAGCTGGTCTTTTTCAAAAAGCTTTTAAAAAATGAATATGCCAAGGAAAAACTCTTGCTTAAAAACTTTAATTTGCAGGAATGTTACAAAGCGGAAAACTTAACAGAGTTTGAAAAATCTCTGGAGAAAGCCTGTTACCATGAGAAAAAAATAAGCCTTACAGAAGGTGAAAAGCAGGATTTTCTCAAAAAACAGGATGTCACTGTTTTAAACATCAGTTCTTATGACTTGGAGGGAAGAAATAAAAACACATATCAAACACCAGTTAGCGCAAATCGGTATCACACTGATTTATGGCAGGAGTTTTGGAAGGGAGTCGGCGTTCCTTCAAATAGAGACAGGACAGTTAAAGGCTTTAAAATAGGTGAGATTCGCCTCAACCCTGAAGTTAAAATCCGCTACCGAAAAGCGGATGAGGGTTTGAAAAAATATTTTGATAAAAAGAAGTTTCCTTCCAAGTTCAAACATCGAAGGTTGCAGGAGGGTTTTACAGTACATTTCACTTTAGCTCTTAATGCAGGAAAAAGATATGAGGGGCTTGCCTTTGCAAGGTCTGAAGAGCTTTTAAGTAAAATAAATGACTTCAATCAAAAATTAAACCAGGAAATAAATTTTAAAACAGCTTGGAAATACGGTATTGATAGAGGACAAAAAGAGCTGGCGACTTTATGCCTTGTTAGATTTAACCCTGATAAGGATTTTTACCAAGTAGATAATAAAAATATTTTAAAACCCACTTTTCCAAAAGATGACAAGGATTCTGAAACCATTAAATGCTGGACATTAAAAAACTGTAACTATAAAGAGGAATATACCACAAAAAAAGGTGAGAAAAGAGAAAGATGGGCCATTAAAAATCTCTCTTACTTTGTTGATGAAAGATATCTTAATAACAGAGAGCTTTTTGAAGAGGAAAATATTGCCTGTTTAGACCTCACCACAGCTAAAGTCATTAAGGGGAAAATTATCACCAATGGGGATGTTTTAACCTATCTCAAACTCAAAAAAACAGTAGCCAAGCGACAACTTTATGAGTTGTTTCAAAACGGAAAAATAAATGGAAATGCCAGTTTGGAACCGAGCACACAAGAAAACGGATCTAAAGAAGAGGAAAGACACAGGCCGGATGGTGTTTTAAATATTAAAGTTTCTAATGGTGAAGAAAAGACAATTTATCATTATCGCAAGGGGTTTGAAGACATCCTCATCAATAAAGAAAAAAATATTAAATACAATCAACAAAGCATTAAAGACAGTTTGAATCATTATCTCAATGAATTAAGAGAAAACAATAATAGCCATACACCTACAATTTTAAAAATCAATCACCTTCGGGATGCCATTATAGCCAATATGGTAGGAGTGATTTGTCATCTTCAAAAAACATACCCTGGATTTGTTATTCTGGAAGATTTAAGCAAGAGTAATATTGATAAGCATCGTTTTAAGAACGAAGAAAACATAAGCCGGAGGCTGGAAAACGCGCTCTACAATAAATTTCAGTCCATTGGCCTGGTCCCTCCTCATGTTAAAAATATTATTCAGTTAAGAGAGCAGCAACAGACAAAAAGAAAACAAGAGAAAACTTCAAAAGAATCTATGGAAAAGGAAATAAAAAATATGGAAAAAAAGATTGAAGATGTAAAAAAAGGCATAAACTCTGCTAGAGATGCTGAAAAAAAAGAAGAGCTAGAAAAGAAACTTAAAGACACTAAAGAAAAAATAAGTTACTTAGAAAAGAAAAAAAATAGGTTGGAAAGTAACTCTTTGATGAAAGAAAATCAAAATCAATTCTCACAAATTGGAGCTATTGTTTTTGTTCCTAAAGAAGATACCAGCAAAACTTGCCCTTGTTGTCCAGAAAAAACCCCAGGGAATAGCGATCTAAAGTTTAGGCAACATCGTTTTCTTTGTAACAATAAGGCTTGCGGTTTTGACACTTATTATTTTAAGAAAGAAGAAGAAAAAGTTAGAGACCCTAATCCTTCGGTTAAAGAAGAGGGTTATAAGGAGCAGTTTAATTTATTTAAAGATATTAATGATAACGACAAAGTAGCTGCTTATAATGTAGCTAATTATAATAACAAGGTCATTAAAAAAATGAAATAAGGTATCATGTGTATGACAGACAAACAAATTAAAAATCTCATTTTAACTGGTGAAGGATACCACATAGAGTTCAAACAAGCTGTAGATAAATCTCTTATTGATGAAGTTTGCGCTTTTGCCAACTCCTCTGGTGGACATATTCTCATGGGAGTAGCCGATGACGGAACAGTGAAAGGTATTGATACAAATAATCGCATTCGCTCTAAAATTCAGGATGTGTTGAACAAGTTAGAACCAAAATTAAACACTACAATTGAAGCTAAGAAAAATATCATAGCTATTCATGTTCCTGAAGGTCAGGAAAAACCTTATGGATGTTCGAGAGGATTTTTTATAAGGATAGGACCAAACTCTCAGAAAATGACCAGAAATGAAATTATTAAATTCTTTAAAAAAGAAGGTCGTATTTGTTTTGAAGAGTTAATCAATGAAAAAGCTAATTTTAAACAGAACTTTGACTCTAAAGCTTTTAAACATTTTTTAAAACTTTCAGGTATTAGTTCAACTATCAATCAAGAAACTCTTTTGCAAAACCTTGACTGTCTGACATCCGATAAAAAATTTACTAACTTAGGGGTTTTATTTTTTGCTAAAGATATAGACTTCATTATGAACTATGCTCTTGTTGACTGTATTCTTTTTAAAGGCACAAATAAAGTAAAGGTTTTGAATAGAAAACAATATAAAGGAAATATTATTGATAACATCGAGGATGCTCTAGCTTTTGTTCACAAACATACGAACACAGAATATGTGATCACGGGTAAACCTCGTAGGGAGGAAATTGATGATTATCCTGAACCGGCTTTACGAGAAGCGGTTGTTAATGCTGTTTGCCATAGAGATTATTTTATAAAAGAAGTTCCTGTAGTAGTGGAAATTTTTGCTGATAGAGTGGAAATCCGAAATCCAGGAGGATTACCAAAAGGATTAGATCCTAAAAAGTTTGGAACACAGAGTTTTCCTCGCAATCTTCTGATTGCATCTATGTTACATAGAGCTAATTACATAGAGAAAGCGGGAACAGGAATTAATCGAATAAAAGCAGCTATAAAAAATCATAAGAAAAAAGTGAAACTTGATATTGAATATAGCGACGACAGTATTTTTTATAATATTATTTTTAGAAAAGAGAGGTTGGTAGAAACTACCCAGAAAACTACCCAGAAAACTACCCAGAAAACTACCCAGAAAACTACCCA
>JAPPLY010000069.1 GCA_028819305.1 Bdellovibrionales bacterium | reverse complement strand
TTTGGGAGTTGGCATTGTTACCTACGGCGGCATGGGGAACAACAGCGGGAACAGCTCAAACGATAAAGCATCTTCTGAAGAGAGGAACCTCTGTAGTAAAAAAAGTAGTTCCTATAAAAGATCGAACCATTATAATTAATAAAGATTCAAACACACAAATGACATCTTCATTTGGTATAGACCTCAATAATCGTTCTAGAACTAAATACATTTTGGATTCAAACGGTAAAAAAATAGGAGCCTTCAAAGAAGCAGGATCTCATGGATATCCACATAAAGAGGTCCTCACTTACGAATTATGTATTAGTATAGGATGTAGAGTCGTACCAAAAACCAAATACGCAAAATTTAGAACACAAGAGGGATCATACCAAAAATTTGCAGAAGGAGTCACTAGAGGAGACCTCTCATTAAAATTTTCATCTTATCAAGAATATATCAGAGCCCTTCAAGACACTAACTCTACAATAAGACAGGATTTCGACGAAATGGTAGTGCTTGATTTAATTGGAGGAAATCACGACAGAAACTGGGACAACTATATCATTGACCTTGATAAAGGTAGGTTACATGCTATTGATAACTCTTATAGTTTCCTGAATATTAAGCCTTCATACTCTTCACCAACAGAGTTGGTCAAAAATACAGGATGGATTGAGGATGCAGAAGACGCTCAGATATTCCAACAACCAATATCAAAAAAAATAAAGCGAATGATACTGCAGATAGATTTTCGAGCAGTTCAACATATATTTCAGCAAAACAACACAAATGAGGCCATTTTTAGAGAAAGAATTCTAAGGCTACAATCAATTTTACGACAAAACCCGCGAGCAACTTTAGAAGACTTAACCCACAGCCTTCTATTGTAACCAATTACAATTAAATAACAAAAATAGAAAAACCACAGAAAAAAGTCCCCTCATCACTTATACCCCCTATACCTCTTAAATCCTAATACCCAATTTCAAAATCGGTTTCGGGAAGAGTGAGGATCTCATACCCATCCTCTTTAATCAAAACTGTATGCTCAAATTGGGCAGAAAGAGTTTGGTCGGAAGTTTCATAAAATCTAATCTCAGAATTAGGAATATCAAACTCCTTTATCGGAGCTTCTGTTTCATTAACCATAGGCTCTACTGTGATACAACAATTTGCCTGCAGGACATCTCCCCTACCTTTTTTGCCATAAGAAGGTACAAAAGGATCTTCATGAAAACTCCTTCCCACTCCGTGACCGCCAATCTCCATAACAGGGTAAAACCCCTTTCTCACTACATATTTGTTAATAGCAAAACCTATATCCCCCGTTGAGTTACCAGCTTTTACTTGTTCAATCCCCTTCATCATAGCCTTATACGCACACTCTGTAATAGCTTTGGCCCGCTTAGAAACAAGCCCCACATAAAAAGTTCTGGAGGTGTCTCCGTGAAAACCCTCTTTGATACAGGTAATATCAATATTAATAATGTCTCCTTCCCGCAGCAGGTAAGGTCCGGGCAAGCCATGACAAATAGAGTGATTGACGGAAGTACATATAGACTTAGGATACCCCTTATAACCTAAAGGAGCCGGAATCGCTCCCGCAGATAAAGTTAATTTGTGAGCTTCTCGGTCTAAAGACTCTGTACTCACCCCTGGCTCTACCATCTTCCCCACCTGAGCCAAAATACGAGACGATAGACGACCCACTGATCTCATTAAGGATATTTCTTTTTCATTTAAAGGATGCATACTTTAAATTAACAGTTTTATATCTCCAAAAAAAGAGAGAAGCCCACTATAAAAAGCAGGCTCCCTTTTTTTACTAAACAAAAAACTATCTACTTAAGATTTCTACTGATAACCTTTGTTGCTTCAAACATACTAACTTGCTTTTTGTTCCCAAAAAGCTTTTTTAAGGAATCATCCAAATTAATGTTCCTTCTGTCTTTTGAATCCTGCAACTTCTTTTTCTTTACATAATCCCAAAAATGCTTAATGGCTTTTTGCCTTGTTATCTTACGAGTTCCCACTATTGCCGCAAGACTATCTGACGCTTCCAGAGTTTTCATAAACGCAGGATTGAGTTTTCTCTTCTTTTTAGCCTTCTTCTTTACCACTTTTTTCTTAGCTTTTTTCTTTACTACTTTCTTTTTAGCCTTCTTCTTTACCACTTTTTTCTTAGCTTTTTTCTTTACTACTTTCTTTTTAGCCTTCTTCTTTACCACTTTTTTCTTAGCTTTTTTCTTTTTTATTGCCATGTTGACCTCCAGATTTTGTTGCTGTTCTAAAACAGCTTTCTTAATAACAAAGTAAATCATACCCCATAAAGAGGTTTTTTATCAAAAGAAAAAACAAAAAAAATCAATAATGACTGAGAACAGTATAGGATATAAGGCAGAGGGCAGAGGCTAAGGGCAGAGTGAGCAAGAATCAGACACTCTATCCTTAATGTATAGATGAAGCTTTTTAACTTTTCTTCTGACAAGGCGGCGAGGATGGGATAGGGAAACTGATATTTTTCCATTCCTCCGGGGTAAGAGTCTTTTGAGAAAAAGCATGAACAGGACCATGTAACTCTTCTTTTAAAATCTGATATACTTTCTGATGACGCTTAACAGTGCTTAAGTCCTTAAAATCCTTTGAAACTATTAATACTCGAAAGTGAGTTTCAGCCCCTTCTGGCACCTGATGATAGGGGCTTTCATTCACAACTTCCAACAGTTCTATTTGCAAATGAGAAGTCAACTTATCTCGAATTTGTTGTTCTACACTCATATCCACTACCTACCACAATATATTCTAATGAGGAAGAGCCTAAGGCACCTCTGATTCTTAGTTTTGTTTTTTATTGTATCCCTCTTCTACTTCAAAAAACTACACAAAACCTAAGTCCAGCACGCCTTTATACACACACCGAACAACTGAATTGACGTTTAATTGCCTATCAACGACTTAAAAGCGCATAGATATACTAAATCACCGTATATGCGCGCATAGAACCTGAATACCGAAGGGTTCGATCTCTGTCTGTGCGAGAACATGAGTATCTGATGTTGATTAAAAAGACAAAAAAGGTTCGATCCCTGCCTGCGCAAGAATATGTGTTCTCAATTCTAAGCAAGTTCCTTATCGGATTTTTTAAATCAGATCAGTACAAACAATTCAAATCTTAAAAACCAACTCAAAGAGAACTTTTATAAGAAGACATAAAACAAGCACTTTTAATAAAACTCGGCGGTATTTTTCATAAGGCCCCAGATTTAAGCATCGTCCGACAAAAGAACTTAAGAATGCTCCGGCTAAAATAAATAGAGACGCATATAAATGTACAAGACCGAAGTGTTTTGGATGTCCTAAAAACAAGATAGTCAATACGCTTATAGTAGTCACAAACATAACCGCATTAACCGTCGGCACAATCTGCTTTTTCTCCAACCATTTAAACTCAAAGAAGATGGGGCTGAAAATAGAACTCCCCATTCCGGAAATACCAGTTAAAAAGCCACCACAGCTTCCCAGAAAAAAGCTCTTCACTCTACTAGGCTTAAAATTAAAGTAAGAAAGAGGATTTAATAAAATGAAGAGCAAGGCTAAAACCAAGCCCAGTCGGAAAATAACATCCATTCCCTGCACACTAATATAAGATAAAAGAACAGCCCAACTGACAGATCCAAAACCAATGTAAAAAAAATACGACCAATCCACGAGACCCTTTCTTACAAAAGAAAGGCTATTTACAAACACAGTAACCATGACTACAAACAAAGAGGTAGCCACCGTTTCCACAGCACTTAACGGCAGAAACAAGGGTAACAAAGGCACCATAATCAATCCCCCTCCCACCCCTAGAAAAGAGGAAGAAAGACCTATAGAAACACCCAGAAGAAAAAGAGATAACTCAACAATTGTCAAGATTTGTTTAATCCCTCCCGAGGGCCGCGACAGGCAAAAGTAAGACAACCAACTAAATTCTATACAAAATTAAATAAAATTACTATTTTATCAAACTCCTTTTTTACTTTCTAATTTTTTTTCTTATGTTTTTTGTTCCCTAATCCAATTGTTTGGTTAATAACCAAGGAGATGAAATATGAAAAAAATATTATTGATTACAGGTCTTATTTTACTAATTAACCCTTCTTTAACTTATGGGCAGAGTGATTTAGGAAACGATATAATGGCAACGAGAAACAAATTAAATAGCGCGATTATATCATTAGACAAATTAGTAAGAGAAATAGGAGCAATAAGAGAAACATTGAACCGGGCAGACCTAGACAATATGGGGAGTGCCCTTCGTAATGAGTACCAGCAAAGCACTGCTTTGAAAGAGTGCCAACAGCAATTAAACCAACAGAATTAATCGGACTTATACCCCTCTGGTTTGAAAATGGAGGATTAGGCTGGATTCCCGCCCCTGCTTTCGCGAGGGCAGGCTTCGTGGGAGTTTTGTCTTCTGGAAGAAGACAAAACAAATAAAGCGCGATTTTCAAACCCGATCGGTATAAGAAAAAACTTCCTGTAGAGAGAGGTTTTTTTCTTTAGCGAGTATTTTTCAGTAGTTCAAAATGAAGTCTAACCTGTTATTTTATTCTTAGGGCCTAACATATCTCTTGGCCGGATAATACGATCAAACTCCTCAGCCGTAACATAACCCAACCGTAAAGCCTCCTCCTTTAATGTAGAACCATTCTGATACGCAGCTTTAGCAATCTGAGCCGCTTTATCATATCCGATATGAGGATTCAGAGCGGTTACCAGCATAAGGGAACGATCCAGGTTTTGTTTTAACTGCTGTTCGTTTGCTTTTATACCATCTACGCAATTTTTTTGAAAGCTTTCACTAGCTGAAGCCAGCAATTGAATAGACCTTAATATGTTAAAAATAATCAGGGGTTTAAAAACATTTAATTCAAAATGCCCACTCGCTCCTCCTATAGATACAGCCGCATCACAACCTATCACTTCAGCACAAACCATCGTTAAAGCCTCGCTTTGTGTAGGATTGACTTTTCCTGGCATAATAGAACTACCCGGTTCATTAGCGGGAATAAAAATTTCATTAAAACCAGCCCTGGGGCCGCTGGCCATAAGGCGAATATCATTGCCTAGTTTCATCAAACCACAAGCCAGAGTCTTTAAAAAACCACTTAATTCTACTAAATCATCATGAGCGGAGCTGGAAGTAAATAGATTTTGTACCGGTAAAAAAGGATAACCCGTCTCTTCAGCAATAAAAGCAATAGCACGTTTAGCGAAATCAGGATGAGCGTTTAAGCCTGTACCCACAGCCGTCCCTCCTAAACCTAAAGAATACAGGCGAACCAGACACCCTTTGAGCCTATCTTGATGACTCGCCATTTGACCCGCATAGCCGGAAAACTCCTGTCCCAAGCTAAGAGGGGTAGCATCCATAAGATGAGTTCTACCCACTTTTATTATTTTTTCAAACTCCTTCGCTTTGACATTTAAACTCTTCTCTAAAGATTTCAGTTTTTTTAATAGGATGCCACTTACTTGATCTACAGATACAATATTCATGGCTGCGGGAAACACATCGTTAGAGGATTGACATTTGTTCACATCATCATTAGGGTGAACACTTTTATCCCCAAACCGACCCCCTAAAATCTGAATGGCTCTATTAGCAATAACCTCATTGACATTCATATTAGTTTGAGTACCGCTTCCCGTTTGCCAAACCACCAGAGGAAAATGATCATCCCACTGCCCCTGCCTCACCTCCTCAGCAGACTGAATAATAGCGTCTGCCTTTTCACCGTCCAGAAGAGAAAGTTCCTGGTTAGCTCTAGCTGCACATTTTTTAACCAAAGCTAAAGTGTGTATAAGCTCTATCGGCATTCTTTCCGATAAACCACCAATACGGAAATTTTCCAGGGATCGTTGAGTCTGCGCTCCCCATAAACGATTTTTCGGAATACGCACTACACCTAAGCTGTCGGATTCTTCACGAAAAGACATAATCCCTAATATCCACTAGATTTTTACCCTAGGCAAGAGCTTTAACGAAATAATATATTCAAAGCCGTTTGAGGTGCTACTACTCTACAATTGTTTTTTTTATATTCCTGTTTTAAATGCGCCACTATTTGAAGAGAATGCTTTGGCTTAAGTTTTTCTGAATAATATTGAAGGGACCTAGAAATTTTATCATCAGACAGCTTCACCTCTATTAAGGCAAATATCTTACTTCCTTTTAATATAATAAAATCCACTTCACGGGATTCTTTATCTCTAATATATTTCAACTCAAATGGGAGTCCTGTACTATCCTCTAAGTAATGAATCTTTTTAAGAAGATGAGTAGCTACAAAATTTTCAAAACGCGGGCCTTCATCACTTTCAGAAATAATATCCGCATTATCAAAAAAATAAACCTTAGGAGGTTTTTGCACCGCCCGTGGTAGCCGCTTTGTATAGGGCCAAACAGAAAAACAAATATACATCCTATTAAGAACCTCCAACCATAATTTAGCTGTCTTAGGGGATACCTGTATTTCCCGGGCCACATTTGAAAGCACGATCAACTGACCACACCTCCTACGTAAGATATCTACAAATAATCCAAGATCCTGTATCATTTTAATATATTCTAAATCTCGAACATCTTCTTTTAACACTCTATCAAAACGTTCCCGACGCCATCTTCTGGCGGATGACTCACCACCATCTAAAAACGGCTCCGGGAACCCACCTACTGTCATAAGTCTCTTAAAACCTTCCTGAATGGACATACTAGGAGGCAATTCATCTAAAGTGAAAGGATGTAGTCTCCAATAGTGATAACGACCTAATAAAGAATCTCCTCCTCGCCTATATACATCCATACGCGCGCTTCCTGTTATAAGAAACTTATGTTGATGATGGAATTTGTCATATACGCCTTTTATCCAATTTTTCCAACGGCGGTATTTATGAAGCTCATCAAATACTATTAACTGATGATCCTCATCCCATCTCTTTTCCCTTATTCTGTACCTATCTTCATCAAAATCCCAATTGAGATACAACCCCAACTTTGCCTTTTTATATGGAAAGCTTTTTAAAATCTGCTTAGCTAAAGTCGTCTTTCCAACTTGCCTCGGCCCTCCTAGAAATACCATTTTTTTAGACAGGTCTTTAATCAGATCTTCTTTAATAAAACGTTTCATCTGTCTATTTTAGACTATACTACAAAATAGTCAAGTCTATTTTGACTTTCAGGACAAAATAGCCATACTATGACTTCATAAAAGTACATTCTGTATTCATGGCTTGATTTTTCAGATTCTAGTTGTCAGTCATAGGAAATATATTTATATATACCGATCGGGTGTGATCCCCACTCCTCGCTTTTGCGGGGACAAACTTCGCGAGGAACAGAATTTTGTATTTTTTATATGAATAAAGTTATGAGTCTCTTCCAGGGCGAATAAGAAACAAAAGGTTTAGATATGCGTTTTGACACAAAGCGACTATTCTAAAGAGGCTTCTTCCCATATTTCAAACTAAACGGAAGAGTATCGCTAATGAAACAACAAACAAAAAAATATTGGCTTATGAAATCGGAACCGAGTACTTACTCCATCCAGGATTTAAAAAAATCAGGAAAAGACCTATGGGATGGAGTGAGAAATTACCAGGCCCGCAATTTTATGATAAAGGATATGCAAGTAGGAGATGAGGTGCTATTTTACCACTCCAATTCCAAACCTCCTGGAATGGCTGGTCTCGCCTGTGTTTCTAAGTCAGCCCAACCCGATCCAACAGCCTTTGATCCAAAGTCAAAGTACTATGACCCCAGCTCTACAAAGGGGAATCCCAGGTGGTTTTGCGTGGAGGTAAAATTCAAGTCCATTTTTAAAAAATTCATACCTATTGAGGAATTGAGGCGGGAAAAAGCCCTTTCCAAAATGCTATTACTAAAAAAAGGCCAGCGGCTGTCTGTTATGCCTGTTACTAAAAGGGAATATATGCATATATTAAAACTATCGAACAAAAAAGGAAGCTAAAAGGTTTTTTTTAGACTCAACAAAATTTATTTTTAGAGTGATACCGATCGTTCCCCGCTCCCCACTTTCGCGAAGCGGAAAGCCATCAAAGTGGCTTTCCGCTTCCGAGGAATGGGAAAATTTCAAGCTTAAAGGCTTGGCTAACCTGGGGTAAAAGATCGGAAAGTGACGATAAAGCTTGTCCCCGTGGAAACAGGTATCATATCCATTGGATATAAAAAACGGGGAACATTAACCTCAACTACAGAGGCGGGAACATTTGGAACCGGATAAACAAAAATCTGAATTAAATTGGTTAATTGCTGCAGGAGTCGTGGGCGCTGATATTGGCACCTCCGTATTTTACGGCACAGGAATCTTATACCCCATAGTTGGCTATTTCGCTCCTCTGTTTGTGCTCACAGCCTGTCTGGCTATGTGGATATTCAAACGCACTTATGAAGAAGGTTTGGCTATGAGCCCTTATAATGGAGGAGCTTACTCTATGATTTTAAGAAGTGTGGGTAAGCAGGCTGCCGTTTTTGCCGGTGCTCTTACTTTTGTATCTTATTTAGCCACCGCTGCTGTCAGCTCCCTTTCTGGCGCATTTTATCTATCCTCTCTTTTTGAGGGGGGGCTGGATCAATCCACTGTGGTTACCATCTCATTTATACCTGTGATTTTGTTTAGCCTCTTAAACATTAAAGGGATAAAAGAACCGGCAAAAATAGTAACTGGCATTGCTATATGCCATTTTGGGCTTTTGATTCTTATCTCCATTTGGGGCTTAGGTTATATCCTGTTCCATTTTTCAGAAATTGATTTTTCTAAATTCGGTGACTTTTCCGCCTACCCTCAAACTCTAACAGGAGCCACTTTAGCTTATGGATTTGCGGCCGCTTTTTTAGGTATTACTGGTTTTGAGTCCGCGGCTCAAATTGTAGAAACATTAGAACAACCTACATTACTCACCGTTCGAAAACTATATAAAGTTGTTATTGTTATGGTTTCTATAACAGCACCTGTTATCTCTATCATGTGCTTGACTATTCTGACACCGGAAGAAGTGGATAGCCATATTCATCACCTCTTATCCGGCCTCTCGGAAAAAATAGGAGGACGATTTTTACTTACTATCATTGTAATAGATGCCACTCTTACTTTGTTTGCCGCCACCAATACCGCTTTTATTGGTTTTATTGGACTGGCTACTACTATGGCCAAAAATGGAAACTTACCTCAAATTTGTTTAAAAAGACTATCCCATATTATCCCATCATTGGAAGGATACCCTGTCATTTCCTTAAGCTTCATGGCTATTGTTATGTTTATGTCGTCTATGGTAGCGGGAGAGGTGGATATTGCCGCTAAAGTATATGAAGTAGCTTTTTTAGGTGTTATGGTCAGCTTTGCCGTAGGTGCTATTTTAATGAGAAACAAAGGTTTTAGAAAATCCACCCCAACACAATATCTTTCCCAAACTCTTATTAAGTTTAATAATGGAATAAAAATTCCCCTCTATCCTTTATTAACAAGTTTAATCCTCAGTTTTGCCATTTTTTTATTAGTCACCCATGCCAACTCGGATGTGCTGTTTATGCTGACTTTTCTTATAGGAATTACAGTTGTCCTTATGGCTTACTATCGTTGGGGTATATTGGAAAATCGTCTGGAAACACACACGGACCTGCGTTTAGGGTTGGGGCACTTTCTTCATAATGTAGATGAACTCCCTGAAAATCTGCCACAACATGTTTTATGTATTGGAGAGCATCGGCTACGGCGTCTCATTTCTAAAGCATTAAACTTTATATCTGAAAAAAACCCAGGGCCTTTTGAGCTGATTTTATTTTATGCGGAAGAAGAAGAATCTGCTTCTAATCACGGATTTTACGAAGTGCTACAAAGAGTGGTATCACAACAAATTGCCCCCATTTACAAAAACAAAGATATTATTTTAACAGTTAAAATTCTGCCAGGAAATTTATTAGAAGGACTTAGAACATTAAAAGAATCCGTAACCCCTAAAGCTATTTATTTTGGCATTGGAAGAGACCCTGATCATTCTTATGAAATACGAAAGTATATTGCCAGTGAAATTGAAATGCCTATCACTACCATTCACTAAAATATATAACCCGATTATGTTTGAAAATTTCAGGTTTAAAAGCTTGTCTAATAAGGGAGAAAGGCCGGGAAGTTATGAAAAAATAATGCCCACTGGGTATAAAAAAATGTTGCTTTTTAGAAATCTTCCTTTTACCTTAATTTATATATGATGGCGGTTGTGACCTCTTTCCGTTTTCATAACTTGACCATAAAAGACGAATAAAATTTCTATTGTTATAGATAAATGAAAAGGAGAAAAGTATGACAAAAGTGAAAATATACTCCAAAACCACCTGCCCGGCTTGTGTTATGGCAAAAGACCTCTTGGATAAAAAAGGAGTGAAATACGAAGAAATCATATTGGACAACAAACCAACAGAAACTCAAGAACTTATGAGCAAAACAGGCATGAGAACAGTTCCTCAAATTTTCATCAATGGTGAGCTGATAGGAGGATGTTCCGATTTAATGGATCTAGACAAGCAAAACAAACTGGATCCTTTATTACAGGTTTAAATGAAAAACCGACTTTCAAAAGTCCGATTAGGTATTTTAGGAGGAGGGCAATTAGCTCGAATGATGGCCCTAAGATGCCATGAAATGGGCATAAAACCTTATATTCTTAGTTCCCATCCCCAAGATCCCGCTGCCCAGGTTACTTCTGATTTTGTACAAGGGAATCCAAACACAAAAAGAGACATAAAAAATTTTTTAAATAAGGTGGATTTGGCTGTATTTGAAAATGAATTTATAGATCCCACCATTTTGCATGAAGCTTCCATCGCCAGTGACACACCTGTTCACCCTCAACCAAAAATTATGAATCTTTTACAGGATCGTTTAAATCAAAAAAATCTGTTGAAAAAATATAAAATCCCCACCGCTCGTTTTATTGAAATAGATTCTTCTAAACAAATAAAAGACCTGACCAGTTTATTTCCAAAGGGTTTTGTTTTAAAAAAAAGACATCAAGGCTATGATGGCTACGGCACTTTAATTGTAAAAAATATTGCAAAGGAGGATACAGCCAAGGAGTTTATAGATAAAAATCCTCACCTTATTGCAGAAGAATTAATACCTTTTAAAAAGGAACTGGCTATTATCCTGGTGAGAAACAGAAAAGAACAAATTGTGGAGCTTCCCTTAGTGGAAACTTATCAGGAAGAAGCATGTTGCCTTTGGGTAAAAGGCCCCTGCCGACATCAAAAAAAAGATTCTTTGGTAAAAAAATTAAAAAATATGCTGAATCAAATCTCTTATGATGGTGTGATGGCCTTTGAGCTATTTGAAACAAAACAAGGGCTATTGGTTAACGAAATAGCTCCACGGGTTCATAATTCCGGTCATTACTCTATGGATGCCCTCAGTGAAGACCAATTTACACTTCATATTAAAGCGGTTTTAAATATGAACATATCCCCTCCTAAAAAACTTTCTGGAGGCTTTGCCATGTTAAATCTGCTGGGGCAGAAGACATCCAGTCAATGGCTTCCCCCGGCAGAAACAACACTGCACTGGTATGGTAAAATGCAAACCCGGATTGGTAGAAAAATGGGGCATCTCAACAGCTTAAACAGCACTTCTACAAAAGCTCTTACTACACTTTTGGACTTTAAAAAGAAATTTCTTTAAATCCAAAGAGCTTTATTTAGACAAACCTAAAAGGAAAACAGTCATGGAAAGAAATAAAAAAACAACTGAAAATATTAAAAAAAATGAAGATAAAACCAAAGGGTTTTATTTAGGCAAACTAAAAAGTTTAACTTGTCCTAGCCTTAAATAAATGTGAGGTAATTAAAATGAAAAAAAAATCTACCATTAATAAAAATAGGGTATCTGTTATTATGGGGAGTGATTCAGACTGGCCGGCTATGGAAGCAGCTATTCCTATATTAGAAAATTTTCATATTCCCTATGAAGTAAAAGTGGTGTCAGCTCATCGCACACCGGAAATGATGCAAAAATACGCTAAAGAATGTAAAGGAAGAGGTATTAAGGTCATCATTGCCGGTGCCGGAGGGGCCGCTCATCTCCCAGGTATGGTCGCCTCTCTCACTCCTTTACCTGTTATTGGTGTGCCGATTATGACAAAAAAACTAAAAGGGCTAGATTCTCTTTTATCTGTAGCTCAAATGCCCCGAGGAGTGCCCGTAGCTACTGTAGCTGTGGATAATGCCCACAATGCCGCCTTATTAGCTGTGAGAATATTGGCTCTCTTCCAAAGGGAGATTATGAAAAAAAACATAACTTACATGCGCCAGCAAAAAGCAAAAAGCAAAGCAAAAAAAGTTACACCTAAAATTTCTTATAAGAAAATTTAAAAATGTAAGTCCTATATTTTTTATACTGATCTTGTTTTATCCCCGTTTCCACAGAACAGAAAAACCTCAAGGGGAAATATAAGGAGGATATCCCCTTTTTATTCTCTCGCTGACATAGGATTGTTAAAAGCTCGACGACAAACATTTCTCACTCCTCTACCTAAACCCAACGCTCTTTCATAGAAGTAGGTTCTCCATTTTAGATCATACTTTTTATAACCCCACCATAAAGCTATATAAATGGAAAAGACACTAGCTGCTAACACCCCTACTGTACCCCAATTAAGATAGTTAGGATCAAAAGTGTATATGATCAATTCCACCGCTGCTATAGTACTAGCAATACCTCCTAAACCAAACGCTATTGCACTTCTAGAAAACTTACTTTTTTCTGTGGGAAGGGGGGGATTTTTAGAAATTAACATTAACAGACGCTCTGCTGTAAGAGTTATTTCTTCTTTACTTTGAAGAATAGACCACTCCGCTTGAACCGCCTTTGACAATTGGTTTACATAAGAAAATAAAGCAGGGTTAACTGTTTCAACTGCTTTAAGCAATTCTCTTTTCAAACCATTTTTACGATACAGATCTACTATTTCTAACAAAACCTTTTTATAAGAAGCATGTAAATCCTTTTCACTGGTATGTAACTTCTGTTTTATTTTATATAGTTTATTCCGTAATGTTTCCATTCTTTCCCTGTTCTCGATCAATTTTGCATCATTTAATTGAGCAGCTCCATTAATCCACATCCACCATCCGTTAATAGCTCCACCCGCCAGGTTTATTATCAGGTAAGAAAAAAAGATTTGACTCCAGGTTTGTTCGGTTAAAGCCCATCTCATGCTTGAGTGCAAAATAGCTCCTATTTGCCACATTTTAGTTCTTGTCTTCCAATCCTTCCACATGAGGTCACCAAAATTATTTGGATAACCTTTACTGGCGTCAGATTCCCCTCGCATTTTAAGATATGAAAAAAGAGATTTAAATTCATCTCGTATTCTATTCTCTTTATCTTCTATTCCATGTAAAAATTTTCCTTTTGGCTCATAAACACCAGCATATTTTTTGTGAATTTTTTGAATATCTGACGCTGATTGGGTAAAAAGCAAACTACGTTGACCAGCAGCTAAAAAAAAATGAATTATAACATTCAACCACACATCCTGAAGATGAGCTTCCCCGGTAAAGGCAAATTTATTTGCATATATTGACATATCCCTCGTCATAGTTTCCAAATTAATGTCAGCTCGCCCTGTCGCAACAAGAGGCATAAAAATAACTACTAAGTGATCCATCAAAAATTCTAATACAACTCTTTCCGCTACGAAATCAGTTGGTACTCTTCGTAAGAGATCACTTTCAACCATATTAAGAGTTGCGATATTACGAGGATGACGAAGATACCCTAAAGGAGTTTTATCAATAAGTTGTGTTATATTATAAACCATTTTCCGAATCTTCTTTTTATTAGGAGAAGCATGAAATTTCTGAGCTAATTGTTTGGCTTCTTCATAATAGGTTGTTAGAATTTTTGGATCCAACTCTGCCAGTTCTTTTCGCATATCTAGTTCATTCTTTTTTTCTATTTCCGCATACAAATTCTTCATTACCCATAATAATTCAGATCGTAACTCAGCATCTTTTTGCGCTCTTATTACCGCATCTAAATCAAAATTACTGACTCCATATATAAGAATTTCCGCCGGACTCACACCTTCTGCCTGCGTAACAGCTAAGGTAGCCATTAACCAGGCAATGGACTGCATACGAAACTGTTTCTCTTGAGCTACATTTTGTAAATGTTCATGTGTAACAAAGTCTTTACTACTTCTATTCCACTGAAAGTTGGAAATACCAAGAGCTGTGTCTTTCTTAAGACCTACAATTTGACCAATATCCGAATCCGGGGAAATTTTATCAAATACTTTTAGTTTTTTTTGTAAAGCCGGAAAAAAATGAGGTTGCCCCATCCATTCTGTAATACGAATCCAAAAGGGAAGCATACCAAAAGAAACAATTCTCGCTCCCCAATTAGCCAACCTATGATGATACCCTGTGTCTTTCCATCTTTCTACAGATTTTTGCATAAACTCTCTTGCCCAGGAATCCATCTTACCTATTTTAGCATCATAAAAAATCTTTGTTTTTTCCATAGCATCAGGATAATAACGAGCCATCGAATAGAATAAAACCGGAAGCAATGTCCCTACAATAAGCAGATGAGGAAGTGTCGTTGTTGTGTAAAATGCAACTCCATCAGTATAAGTAAGCTTCTTCGACATAAAATAACCTGCCGTTAAAAAGAGAACCGCCCCGATACCTAATTCCACCTTCTTTTCTTTTACAAACTCCCATCCGGGTTTAGATTTACTGGCAATCCATCGAAGAGCCTTATTTCTTATCTCTTTTTTACTTTCTTCTTCTTTAGAAGGGTATCCTTTAGAGGATAAGGTAAATATATCCCCTGTTGTAAACACATTCCCGATGGATTTACGTTCTACCACGCTCTGACTTACCTTTGCAGATAAACCTGCCTCCCGCAGATCAGTTCTTTTAGAGGGATTTCTTTTAAGAGAGTTGATCCGCCTGGATATCTTCTTAAAATTCTGTTCCCACTCATCGTACAATATAATTTCCCGTTCAGATAAATTAGATAACTGTTCACTTCTTTGTTTTATAGCTCCTTTTGCTTGAACCAATTTTTGAATGGATTCAGAAGTAAAAAAACCGGACAACATGTAATCTAACAATATTCTTTCTTCTTTTTGTCCACTCTCTCGTTGTTCATTATTATCACCCCTAGCCTGAAAATCTCTTTTTTCTTCAGCAAAGCGTTTTAACTCTTCTGCATCCATGAGGTAGGGGGCTACTGTATTGATCATCATATTCAATACCGAGAATTCCATTTTCAACCAACTTGCCATATCCGTTCTTTTTAGAAATTGAACAAGATGCTTTTGTTTATTAGAATCTGTATAGGAAATCATTAAGTCACCAGCAGTAACAAAAGAACGACCTTCAAAGGTTTTTTCCATAGCTTCCATATATTCCGGTGCTATATCAGGACGACGAACACTTTCATTAACAAACTCAACATCAACAACACCTTTTTTTGAATCTGATGCTATTTTTTGTTCTAAATTTTCCAGTATTGGCACATAAACTTTTGTAAAGGGAATAGGAGTTCTACTGAGGTGAGCTTCCACAAACACCATATCCACTAAAAGCAAGCCTTTTTTCTGATCCACAATAGCTAACATCTCTCTATCATTGGCATAGTTTATAATATCCATATCAGGAACACGATGACGCACGACCACCTGTTCCTCCACTGTACCTCTTATATTTTTTTGCAGTATCCCCTCAAAAATCAATTCTCTGGATTTTTTATTATATCGAACTTTGATATTATTGAATATAACAGGAATAGGATGGCTGGCAGAATCGTTAAACCTAAGAGTTTCTCCCACCTGTTGTATAAACCTATTTGTCTTAGAGTCAAAATGATATTCAATAGACTCCACTGTCTGGTCAGCAAAAAGAAAAAGATTCTGTGCTTCCTTCTTTACTTCTGGATGGGCAGCAAGATATTCGTTCACTGTTCCTAAATCAATAGCTGCAGCTAATTTATTGACAGCCTCTATTTTTTTCCATATTCGCGGGTTATCTCCATATTCCGTTCTGAGTTCCTCCTGCTGTTCTTGTAAAAGTCTCCGAACATTGGCCTCTTCTTCTTGCTCTGTGCTCTCTCCTGTCAAAGGAAAGCTTTTCTTCTCAGTCGGGTTGTCAGAATTGTCAGGACTGTCCGCTGAATACCCATAATAAGGACTCAAACACAATTGAGTACACAGAACCAACCGTAACAATAACTTGAGGTTGAATATTTTTACTATCTGAAACATATACTACCTCTTTTCCTCATCCTCAGTAGATTTTCCTTATTTATAAACTCAGCACCTATTTTTACATTAGGTTAATTTGTCTTCTGATTGTTAAGTTGCTCAACCCACTGTTCATATAAAGGGTGATCCTGATACAGATGTAAATCCATCTCACATTCCTCAGGATATTCAATCCATTTTTCTGCATAATAATCTTCAGGAAAAACTTCCTGGCTATCAACATGATATGATGTATCCGCAAACAGTATTCTATATTCACAAATACCAATCATAGCTTTTAACCCATACCAACCTCCCCAATGTTCTATCATTGCTGGAAGGAGTACCTGTAATTCCCGATGGGTCTTCCCATTAATAGTATGTTCAAGATAAGCAGCCTTCTCATTATCTGTAAGAGACATGTACTTAGTATTGAGCCACCATAAGTAACATCTATGTTTACCATCTAGCCTAAAAGAAACTTCAAACTCCTCATCTGTCATTTCCTTATACCTTCTAAAAGGTTTTCCTCTTTTAAAAGGGAGTTCATACCACCACTCACATTTGAAGTTCTCTAACATATCTTCCTGGCATGATTCCCTATCCGAGTCGTCATTAACATCCTTACATGTATATAGAGTATTTAATGAATCACCACCAAACATAGACTCTAATCCCGAAGGAGAATGAAAATTATTATCCCTTAAATCCACCAGTAATAGACTAGGCATTATATGCAACATAAAAGGAACCACCATTAACTGATTCCCGGCTAGATACAACTCTTCTAAATTCTCTAGCTTATAAATATACTCATCAATATAATGAATAGAGCTATAAGACATATCCAATACCTTTAAATTAATGAGAGAAAAAACCGCCAGAGGAGGTTCCTGATTCTCATAATGATTGTGAGAGGCTATCAATACTGTGAGGGTGTCCAGACGAGATATCTCTTGATGGAAACTCTTAATTCCTGTTTTTGAAATATCTAACTTTTTTAATTTAGGCAGATAAATCACAAATTCTGGAAGAGATAGCATATTAGGATTATCTGATATATCCAACTCTTCAAGAGTTAAAAAATACATAGCATATTTTTTACTTAATAATTTTGTATCCTGTTCACTGACATTTTTTATTTTTAAATGAGTAATATCAATTATGTCTTCTGGAATGACAGATTCACATTTCTTTTTTAGTTTTTTTACAACAGCTTGTTTAAGACTATTAGGGAAATGACAAAGATCAAAAACTTTTTCTTTATCTTCGTCCCGTTTTTCCTCATTACGAACACATCCAACCGTCATTAATAGTAAAATAAGTAAGATACCTTTAAAAAACATCATTTAAACCTCTTATAATAAGAGGGCATTAAAATAACAGATATTAATAGAAAAATCCATGATTTACTAAAAAAACTTACCAATTTCAATAAAGTAGTGAAAATATTACATCTTTACTTAAAACATAAAAATCTATAATGTTATGTAAAAGCTTTTACTAATATCCAAAGATTAAAGAGCAACTTCAACAGAAAAAGATAAAAATATATAATTTAAAATGAAATATAACGAACCAGTATAACACCCTTTCGGGAGAAAATAATTTTTCATGTTTGAACTAGGTATTGAATCTTTTATTAAAGAAAAAAAGTGGCAAGGTCGTCTGGAAAAAAGCCGCCTTGCTTTCTTAGGTCATCAAGCTTCTGTAACACAAAATCTACAACACTCTCTTGATCTCATCCCCTCCCACACACCATTAAAAATAAACTGTCTTATTGGTCCTCAACATGGTTTTAATAGCACTAGACAAGCTAATATGATTACAACAGAAGATAAGCTAACAGGGTCTCCTTGGGGAGAATCCCCAAGGGGAACAACCATAAGAAAGGATAAATCCAAAGGGTTTTATTTGAATAAACCTTCAAAGAGTTACACCAGCACTAATAATATCAACCCTTACCCTATTTTCAGCCTTTACTCCAGTAAAACCAGAAGGCTTACAAAAGAAATGCTCTCTCATTTTGATGTGTTAATAGTGGACTTACAGGATGTAGGTTGTCGTGTATATACCTATTTAACAACCCTTTTTTATGTCCTGGAGGATTGCTCCTCTGCCGGTAAGGAGGTATGGATACTGGATCGCCCTAATCCTGCCGGAAGAAAGGTGGAAGGTTCTATACTAAATAAAAAGTTTATAAGCTTTGTAGGGGCAGCCCCTCTCCCTATCCGCCACGGACTAACCTTAGCGGAAGCGGCAAATTGGTACTGCTCTTTAAAAAAATTGAATATGAAATTGGAAATAATAAAAATGAAAGGTTATCAACCGGAAAAAGAGGCCTGGCCAGACGATTTACCTTGGGTGCTCCCCAGCCCTAATATGGTAGATGAAGAATGTGCCCGTTGCTATAGTGGCACCGTTTTATTAGAAGGAACAAAAGTATCTGAAGCACGCGGAACAGTTTTTCCTTTAAAAGCTTTTGGCTTTCCTGAAATGAATACGAAAAATATTTTAGAATCTATGGCTAAGATAGCTCCTCAGTGGCTAACGGGTTGTGTATTAAGAGAAGAGTTTTTCCAGCCGGTCTTTGACAAATTTCAAAATCAAATCTGCTCGGCCATTCGGATTTATGCTCAAGATCCTTTTTACAAAGAACAGGATTTCCATCCTTATCGAATGGTTAGTTTATTCCTTAAGTGCCTTAAAAAACACCATCCAGACTTTGATTGGATAGCTCCGCCCCCTTATGAGTATGAGTATGAAAAACCACCTATTGATATTTTATCAGGAGATGATTTTTTAAGACACTGGATTGCAGATCAAAGTGCTTCTATCATGGAATTGGAAGAAAAATTATCTGCTGATGAAAAACTCTGGCAGGAACAAATGAAAAAATACTTATTTTATTAAGGATGAGGTTTTAAAGGCATAAAAATCTCACTGGCCTTTTCATTTTCCTAATTTATAATAAGGAATATCCTCATTGATTAAGGATGGTTAGAACAACTCATTTAAGGGACAAGATTCAAATTGATATGAATGAAAAGAGTGGAAAAATTTGTCCTTGTGGAAACGGGGATCATCCCCGAGGGGTATAATTTTGTTTAAAGTTAAGCTGCCTTGTACATTATCCGCTTTTACTTTTTTTTATCGGTATCTTTTTTCTAAAAGAGCCAATTCTGTCGTGCGAAGAGTGTCTTTTATTTGTCTTTTAGGGTTAGTGATCTCTATTGGCAGTTTATTGATTGTATTTAATGTTATGGGGGGATTAGGGCAGGCCATTAAAGAGCGATTTTTAGAAACGGAACCTCATATTATTATTTCTTTAGAAAAGAAGAAGCAGGATAAAGAAAACATTTCTTTTACTGATGAATTTGTACCGATCGGGTTTGAAAATTCCGGAAAAATAATACCGGAAGGGGATATTCAAGAACAAAAAAAGAAGATTCAAAAAATTTTAAAATCGGAGGATCTAGACTCGAAAGTGATTTCCCTCTCTTTTTTTGAAAGTGTGGATATAGTTATACGAACTCCAAAAGGCGTGTTTTCGGGAGCTGTGGCTAGAGGTTACGATTCTTATTGGTTAGAAAGTTTTTTGCAAAAGATAAGAGGGGATTTTATTTTATCTACGGAAGGGGATATTTTGGATCATATTTCGGTGAAGGGAAAAGCTCAAGAAGAGCAGGAACAGAATAATTCGGGGAAGAAAAATAATAAAAAGCCTAAAAAAGACTTTCTGAATTTAAAGATGGTTCGATTAGGAGAAGAAGAGTTATTTTTCGTTCAAGAAAAAAAAGAAGAAGTGGAGAAGGAAGAAGATAAAGATGAACAAAAGAAAATTGTATTGGGTTTCGGTTTGGCGAGTGAGTTGGATTTATACGAGGAGGAAACAGTACATTTAATACCAGCGGAAAATTTGTTACTTCCACCAGGGGAACCCATCCCATTTGAATCTGCTCACATAGGGTCTATTGTTTCCACTCAGAATGCAGTATGGAATGCCAATTACATTTTTTATAACAGGAAAGATTTTCCTGCTTTTCGGAAAAATAGTTCTTACCATGCCGGTTTTGAAATGAGTTTAACAGAACCGGAAGATTTTTTGCCGTATAAAACAGTGTTGGAAAAAGAGGGGTTTTCCGTAGAGGCCTGGCCAGAGAGAAACTCCTCTGTATTTCTCGCCTTGAAAGTGGAAAAAATCATTATGAGCGTTTTTTTATCCTTAGCGGGGCTTATTACTTTGTTAGCTGTTTCTTCTTTGTTGGCTTTATTGATGGTTCAGAAAAAAAAGGAGATAGGAGCTTTAATGGCTATAGGGATGCCAGTGCAAAAAGTACAGAGCTTGTTTGTGAAAATGGGATTGTTATTATGCTCATTTGGAATTTTGGGAGCCTGGGTTTTTAGTTTGTTTATTTGCTTATTTCTCAAATACTCCCGTATTCCTATTTTATCTCAATTTCACGCCGGGGCTCAATTTCCCGTGGAGTTTAATTTCATATTTATGTTCGGACTGTTTGCTTGTATCTTTTTTCTAGCTTATCTAAGTTGTATCTTATCCGTTCGTTCCCAATCTTGTTACTCCCCCTCAGAGTTATTAAAAACAGTAAATGGTTAGTTTTCAAATGTATGTATATTTACCTAATAAAATTTCTTTAGAGGATGAAGCTAAGGATCTTGGACCTTGGACCCTTCACCGGCAAGCTGTTTTCCTGAATAAAATATATTAAACTTGAAAATTTTTGAATAAGAAAGCTTTTTCAGGACTGACTATTGAGGCTGACAGTCATAACCTTCATTTATCAATTCCGCTTGTCTTTCTTTAAGACGAAGTTGACAGTTGTTTTTTTGGACGGTCGCAAATCGGAGTAATTCCCCATCTTCAATAAGATCACATAACAATGTTTTTCCTTGACCAGAACTGTCCCATTCATTCAATTTAAAAGAGATATTTTTTTCGCCAGCTTTCGTACATACTATTTCTTCTGTTGTTACAGGATCTCCAACTTTAGGTCTTAAGCAGTTTTTGTGTTTCGCTCTGCACTGTACTGTATCTCCACATGGTCTATCGCAAATATCTGTTTCTTCTATTTTTTCCGCTGATAGATCACCCTCCGCTCTGGTTGTTATCGGTGGTGAACTTGTCGGTAACGGAGAAGTTTCCCCCATATGTCTTACTGTTGTTGCTGCTGACCTTCCTGGCGGAGCAAGCCTCTCTGTATCTGCTGTTATTGTTTCTGTTGGTGCTGATACTGCCGGTTGTATGGATATCGGTGCTGGTGTTCCACAACTATAGCCTTCCTGGGCTAATTCCATTTTTCTTACTTCCATATCCTTACGACACGCTTCTTTTTGGACAGTCGCAAATTTATATAAAATCCTGTCATTTTCAATAAAATCACAAAGTAATTTATTTTGCCCGGAAGGAGCATCCCATTCATTAACAACTAAGGTGACTTTTGAAGCCTGACTGTTTGTACATATATCTGTATATGTCTTTGTCGGCTCTCCAGCATGAGGTTTTAGGCAAGTGTTATATTTTTCTCCACATTCGGCATCTGTCACACAAGTTTTAGTACATAGGTTATTGGGTGTCTGTGGTGTAGATGGTATAGGAGGGTCATCTGTCAATGAGCTTCCCGGTTGGCTAGAAGAACCATCATCAGTAGGGCTTCCTGCTAAAGCTCCGTCATTTAGATCTTCTGTGGAATGATGTTCACCTCCACCACATCCGGAAGAAAGAGCAAGGACAAAAGAAAGTAATAAAATTAAATATTTCATATTTTTCCCTTTGTGACTTCTGTTCTCTATATATTAAGTTCCGATTTATAGCCGTGAGTAAATATTGTACCGTTTCTCTTCTTAAAAATGATACCGCTATTATGAAGGATAAGCACGGCTTTAAATGATAAAACACAGCTTTAGTCTGGACAAAAATGGATAAGAAATATAAATAGTCAGTTCTGAAAAAGTCCCAACAATTTGATTTTATTTATATTTTTGTTATTTTAGATGTCATCCTGTAAATGTGTCCTTCAGGAAAACAGATTTGCCTTTATACGGAGCTTTGCCTCTCGGAACGGACCTTGTTTTTCTTGGTAGAAAGTCAAGGTCCTTGGGAACTCAACCGGCAAACGGTTTTCCTGAGTAAAATATATTAAACTTGTAAAATTTTGAATAATAAGAAAACTTTTTCAGAACCGATTAAATAGAATATTTTCTTAAGAACTCATAATGAACTCTTAAAGGATTAATAAAAATGAGGGAAGTTTCAAGATCACTTAAGTTAATCAGAAGGTAGTGAATTTATTGTTATAACTATGAAAAATAAGTGTTTTGTTCTTTCCCTATGAGATCTCAAACCTAAACTAAAGTGGTATAAATTGAGTGTGTAATAAAAAATGAAGCAACAAAATAAAACTTTCTCTTTTTTTTGTTTGTTTACTTTATGTTTTTGTCTCTTGGTTATTTTATGGGGGGCTTGGGTTCGTATTTCTCATTCAGGAGATGGTTGTGGACAAAGCTGGCCTAGCTGTCAGGGGCAATATTTGATTGACTCTGGAGAACAACAAAAAACCTGGATTGAGTGGATACACAGAGCTACTTCCAGTTTATTTGGCATAATGGTTATTTGGCTTTTTATTTGGTCTTTTCTGAAATTTCCTTTTCGGCATCCTGTTTCTAAAAGTGTTTTATGTATTTTTTTATTCACTATCAGTGAAGCCTTGATTGGGGCTGGTTTGGTGTTGGCGGGTCTAACCGGTGACAATACTTCTCCGGCTCGTGTTTTAGTTATGAATCTACACTTATTGAACTCTGTATTATTAGTCAGTAGCCTTTTTATTTGCTGGCGATTGTCTCTTGGAAAAAAGTTTTCTTTTTTTAACCGAATGAACGAGGGAAGCGATCGGCTTTCAAAAGCTTTGTTCCTCTTTGTTTTTTTTCTTATTGCTTTTTTTGGTTCTGTGTCTTCTCTGGCGTCCTCTTTATTTCCCTCTCCCTCTCTTTTAGAGGGTCTGGCCCTGGATTTTAACCCGGACTCTCCTTGGCTTATTCGCCTGCGATGGTTACATCCTTTTTTAGCCTTATCTTTTGGTGGAGCTTTTTTATATTATTATTTTTTTCAGGATAAAAGAGAAAAAGGAACAAGGACTGTTTTGCAAAAAATATTTATTGTTTGTGTGAGCTTGACTTTATTTTCCGGTCTAATGAACTTATTATTACTGTCTCCTGTATTTTTAAAACTAGTTCATCTTTTGATAGTATATCTTCTTGTTATGAGCTTTATATTGACTTTGGAATGTTCTATAGAACGAATAAAAGGTTATTTTTATTGCAATACTTTAGAAGAAGAGGGTAAATAATAGCTTCCAATAAATTGCCAATAATCTGTCCAAATTTTGGATATATCCCCCTTTCATTTTGATAGCTGTATATTTCTTGTGTAACCCAATCAGCACTAAATCCCGCAGAATACCGAAACCATCGATGAATCGGTAATTTCATATTATTTACAAATGTACCTGAAGTATTCTTCCTAACATTATGGTAGAATTTTCTAGTGTCTTTTAGTAATGGGAGTTGTTCCATTGTCATTCCTTTTTTATCAAATATAAAAAAAGATTTTTGAAATATTATTAAGAAATTCTGATATATAATTATATATAAACTATAGAAAGCTTTTATTTACAACACAAGGCCAATAAAATGGATACTATAACTAATATTCTTCTTTAAGCTTCTTATATAATCCTAATTGAAATCTATACCGAACCAGTCAAGAAGTTTTACATCCCCTACTGAAATCAAGTCCAGATAAAATAGGGTGTTTCTAAATCCTTTTATCTTAAAGATAAAAGGACTATGACCGCCAAAAGAACCACCAGCTTATTTTGATTGATAAGGGGTTCTCATTAAAGTTATTTTTATATATCTGTAAATCATTATAATAACTTGTAATTTTCTATTTATGTATTGCGTTATATTTTTATAAACTTAAAAAACATTCTTAATAATCACTTGTCAAAAAAAATAAAATATGTTCTCTAAGGAGAGTTTATAAACACAAACCCTGGGGTTTTATAAGGAGGTTTCAATAATGAGGTATTTACTGTCTTTTTTAGTTCCATTGGCTTTTTTATCATTTTATTCTGTTGCGCAGGAAGATGATGGGAAAGTGGAAAAAATCAATGTCATCGGATCTCATATTAAAAGAACAAACATAGAGGGGCCTTCTCCGCTTTTGGTTATTGATCGCGAGCAAATTGAAATGTCCGGTTATAACTCCCTTGGTGATGTTCTTCGTGACCTACCTACAGCCTCTTTGGGTGGACAAAGGGAAACTTCTTTAGAGAGCCATGCGGCTACCATGAAAACCAGTTTAAGAGGGATGAAACATAATGATATTTTGGTGCTCATCAATGGCCGACGTATGTCCCCTATTGGTGGTAGTAATACAGTTGACTTAAGTATCCTTCCTCTTTCCTCTATTGAAAAAGTGGAGATTTTAAAAGATGGAGCTTCTTCTCTTTATGGATCTGACGCTATTGGTGGTGTGATTAATGTTGTTACTAAGAAAGGTTATGTCGGCGGGCAGGTAAATGTACAAGCAGCCTTAGTACAAAGACAAGAAGGAAATAATTTGGAAACTCTTAGCTCTTTTATGGATTTTTGGAACTGGGATGATGTAGGACCTAGTTCATTAGATAATTCCTGGGCTGGTAAAGGGGATAAAATCAGTGTTGATGCCACTTACGGTGGAAATCACAATGATATAAACTATCTAGTCAGTGGGCAGATTCGCTTTAACTCTCCTATGTATTTGAGAGACCGGGAATTTGGTAAGCCAGAATTAGATTTCTGGAGTACTTGGGGAAACCCTGGATCTTGGAACGACGATGGTTCTACATGGCAAGCGGATCTAAATTGTCCAAAGTACAGAATACAAGAAGATGGACAATGTAAGTTTGACTATAGCCCTTACATGCAATTTATGCCGCAAGTTTTTCAAACAAGTGCCTTTGCACAAGCGGATAAGGAAATGGGGAACAGCACTCTTACAGCAACGGCTCTTTATTCTTTTACACGGTCTTTTTCTATATTAGCTCCACCACCACAGTATTTAGCAACACCGCAGCGGCCAGACGAAATAGGTACAGAGAAAGACCCTCGTGTGCCACAGGAGACAGCTCAAGCTTGGGGGCTTTCTGCAAGTGGACCCATAGAGTTGAAATATCGTTTGGTTAATGAACCGGGATCTGGACCAAGACATAATGTACTGAATATGCATTACTATCAAGTTCAAGCTGGTATCGTTACACCTGTAAAGGACACAATGGAGTTTGATGTATATGCTAATATATCGGGTTCTCATTACTTCAATACAGGGACATCCGGTTGGGCTAATAGAAAAATACTCCTGGAAATGGCTAACAAAAACCCTACTGAGTTTAATCCTTTTCTCCCTGATGATAAAAAAAGTGATGTCACTAAAGCTATTTATGAGCCGACTCTTAGTACTGATGCTAATCTGCTCAGCATTGAACCTAAGCTAACTGGTGAAATAATGAGCACGAATGATCATGCTCTGTATTTTGCAACAGGGGGTTTAGGTGCCTGGCAAAGATACAGTCAAAAAAGTGACGAGGTAACCAGAGCCGGCCTTCAATGGGGTGGGGGCGGTATAGCAGAAGGAGAAGGCAGTCGTTGGTTTAGTGCTTTTTATGGAGAATTGTCCCTTTTCTCTTTTGAAATGGTTGAGCTTCAGCTGGCTGCTCGTATGGATTACTACAGTGATTTTGGCCTGACAGAGCAGGTAGTACCTTTTGATGAAGAAACAACTATGCCATTTTCTCCGAGGGCGGCTGTCTCTCTTCAACCTATGGATGAAGTAAAATTAAGAGCCTCCTGGAGCATGGGTTTTAAGGCTCCCACTCTCGAAAGTATTCATTTAAATGAGCTTATTACTCATCCTTTTGCAAAGGATCCGATACTCTGTCCTTCCAGTTTGTCTAAAAAGGAGCAAGAGGCAAATCCAGACTGTAAAACAAAACAATATGTAACTGTTTTGAGAGGGAACAAAAACCTGCAACCGGAACTATCTCAATCTTTTAATCTTGGTATTGTTTTTGAACCGGTTAAAAACATGTTTTTTAGTGTGGATTACTTTCGGACAAGTCAAAGTGAAATCATTGTGGAAACATCTTCGTCTGATGCAGCAGGGGAACTTGTGGGAGATATATTTGCTTATGAGGCGAAATATGGTTCTAAAAGTTTAAAAGAAATACAAGCTAATGTTGTAAGAGATGCTAATAATATAGTGAAAATGATTGAAATATCTCCTTCCAATCAGGCTAGCTATAAAGTACATGGTGTGGATTTATCTCTCGGTTTTTCAACACCTCTAGCTATGTCATGGGATTTAGGTGTGAAAATGGATCATTCTCACCTTCTCTATGTGGAGCGGCAAGCTTTTAAGAAATCAGACCCTGAAACCCCTGTCCCTGCCGAAGAATGGATGGAAGATTGGTTCGGATTTGAAAATGCGGTTTCCGATTTAGAAAACCGATCCACACTGTATAAGTATCCCAGATGGAGAAACACTGTTACATTTAGTACAATGAATAAAGACCTGGGACATACATTTCAATTGGTTGTACATAATATACCCTCACAGTTAAAAGAAAAGGGAGGGCCTGAAGATGAACAAATTGACCACTATTGGCAGTTAGACTTGGCTGGGGTGTTTAGTTTAGATAAACAAACCAGTTTAGCAGTGGGGATTAGAAATATTTTTGGTGCTGAACGCCCCCGTAACGATAAGGATTTTGGAAGCCATGGATATGTTGCTTCCCACTTATATAGTGTGAGGGGAAGAACACTTGATGCCAGGTTGACTTACAACTTTCAGTAAATGAGAGATGGGGTGCTTTTTACTACCACTACTAATAATATACCGGTCGTTCCCCGCTTTCGCGAGGACAAGGTTTGAAAATGTCGGAGTTAAAGGCTTAGCTGCCCCGGAGGAAAGAGCCAAGAAGTTACGGAAAAATAATATACCCTATGGGTATAAAAAAGGCATTGTTTTGTGAATTTAATTTCATTTGGGCTGACTGTTTTACTGGCAGTCAGCCCCTTTTTTTTATCAGCCAAAGAAAGTTCTCAGACAACTGAGTGGCTATCGCTTTTTTCTATAAAAAGTTTATATGCCTCCAATAGCGAAAATCAGCTAAACAAAGTTATTGCAGAACAAATCAAAAATCACCAAAAAGGGGCCAGATCCCAAGAAAAAATCTCTTCTCTAGCAGAGGAAACAGGAGACCTGGTTAGTGAATACGAGATCACTCTACGCCAGATCGAAAGCACCCGTACCTATAACGAACAAATAAGAAAGCTCATTTTAGATCAAAACCAGGAAATGAAATCCATCCGCACACAAATTGTGGAAGTTAAAAAAACTGGTAAAGACATTGTTCCCCTGATGTTAGAGATGGTTAAAAATCTGGAACAATTTATTTCCTTGGATATTCCTTTTTTAATGGAAGAAAGAAAAAAAAGACTGGAGGAAATTAAGAAAATCATGGACCGTGCGGATATTTCCATATCTGAAAAATACCGCCGTCTTATGGAAGCTTATCAGATTGAAACTGAGTATGGCAGAACCCTGGAAGCTTACCAAGGTATCAAGGCGATTAAAGGCAAAAAACTGAGTGTGAACTATCTTCGGGTAGGCCGTATAGCTCTGCTTTATCAAACCTCTGATGGAAAAAAGCAAGGTTACTGGAAGCAAAGTCAAAAAAAATGGGAGACTCTATCTTCCCGTTACAGTAGAGCGGTGGAAAAAGGTCTTAAAATTGCCAGAAACCAACAACCCCCGGATTTATTAACTTTACCCATTCCCGCTCCAGTAAAAACGGCCATAGTGATAGCGGAAGATAACAACTTGTCATCTCCACCGGAAGAAGAAACCAATGGATCAGAAAGGAAAGAGGCTGATTCAACTGTAGAAGACACAGAGAAGGTATCAGAGACAGAAGTGAAAAAGGGTTCACCGGCAATACAAAAAGATGATCAATTGGAAAAAGAAAGCGCTTCTCCTGTAAAAAAAGAGGATGACGAATGAATATACTAACCTCATTTAATCCTCGCTTCCGCAAAACAAATGGAGTTTGCAAGCAGGTCCTCGTGAAAACAAGAATTCCATATCGGTTCGGTATAAAATAATGTTTGTCCTCGCTTTTGTGATTTTTTCTATATCTTTTTCTACTCAGGCTAACACTTTAGATGATCTTTTAAAGAAAGTATTGGAAGAAAGGCAATATGAATCAGAAGAATTTCGGAAAAGAGAACTTCAGTTTAAAAAGGAAAGAGATAAGAGAAAACAACTTCTCAATCAAGCCTTAAAAGAATTAAAAAAAGAAGAAAGAATTAGCCAACAACTCACTTCTCAATTTGAAACCAATGAAAAAGAATTAACTATTTTGGAGAACGAATTAAATTTAGCTGTAGGTGTTCTGGGAGAACTTTTTGGTGTTGTTAAACAAATAGCCGGCGATTTTCGAGGACAAGTTTTAAATTCTCTTGTTTCCGTGGAAATACCCGGGCGGGAACATTTTGTAGAAAATATGGCCGCCCGAAAAAAACTACCTAATATCGAAGAACTCAGAAGACTGTGGTTTGAAATACAAAGAGAAATGACAGAGCAAGGGAAAGTGACACAGTTTGAAGCGGAAGTTATTACTCTGGAAGGAAAGCAGGCTAAACAACTTATCACGCGTGTCGGCAGTTTTAATCTGGTAAGTGATGGTCAATATTTAAATTACCAAGGGGACCCTCCTCAAGTTGTGGAGTTAGCCAGCCAACCAAAGAGGCACTTTACCCGTTATATTAAAAAAATGGAAAAAGCAAAAAAAGGCACTCAACCTATTTTCGCTCTGGACCCAACCAGAGGTTCTTTAATTTCTATTTTGATTCGGACCCCTAACCTATTTGAAAGACTCAAACAAGGGGGGCTAGTAGGGCTTTTAATTATTATTGTCCTACTGATAGGAATCGCCATTGCCATAGAAAGATGGTTAGTTATAAGGAGAGAGACAGCAAAAATAAATATTCAATTAAAACAACTCGAACCAAAAGAAGATAATCCTATTGGACAGATTCTCTCTGTTTATGAAAAAAATAAAGATCAGGATATAGAATCTTTAGAAATGAAATTAAATGAAGTGGTGGTGAAATATCTGCCTAGAGTGGAAAAACGCATTGGAGTTATTAAACTCTTTGCGGCCATAGCTCCCCTTATGGGTCTTTTAGGAACAGTTATAGGGATGATCCTCACTTTTCAAGCTATTACTCTTTTTGGTACAGGAGACCCTAAACTTATGGCCGGTGGTATCTCACAAGCTTTAATGACAACCGTATTAGGGCTTTGTTGTGCTATCCCTCTTTTGCTTGGCCACAGTTTTATTTCCAGCCGTGCTCAAAAACTAGTACAAATATTAGAAGAGCAAACCAGCGGACTTCTGGCTGAAAAACTCCTTTTAAATAGGGATTCTAGAGGAAAAGAGAAAGAGGACAAACCTATTTCTACTTAGAGACACTCTATGACTTATATTTATTATTTTTTTGAAGTGATACAAAACTTTATGGATAAAGGTGGTGGAGTTTTGTATTTGATCTTTTTTCTCCTCCTAGCTCTATGGTTTTACATTATAGAAAGATTTTGGTATTTTCGCTTCAGCTTCAAAAAGGATACTCAATTAGTATTAAATAAATGGCAAAAACGCCCTCCCGCTAACTCTGTAACTTCTTCTTTATATTTGCGAATGTGGAAAGCAGACTTATCGGGTTTAAGGTTATTATTGAATAAAAATATACCTGCTATTAAAGTTTTGGTGGCCCTTTGTCCTCTTATGGGTTTATTGGGCACGGTTACAGGGATGGTGGCTGTGTTTGAAGTTATGGCAGAGGTAGGGACCGGTAATGCGCGTCTGATGGCGAGTGGTATTTCCATGGCCACTATTCCCACCATGGCCGGTATGGTAGGAGCTTTGTCCGGTATTTTTGTTAGTCGTGTATTGGAAAACCGTGTGCAATTTTATTTAAGGCAAATTCAACAACCAAGGTGGATGGATTATAGATAGTCGATTCTGAAAAAGTCCTAACAATTTAATTTTATTTATATTTTTGTTATTTTGAGGGAGTAATATTAACAAGAAAAAGCTTTTTCAGAACCGACTAGATAGGAATATACTGATCTTGTTTTGATCCCCGTGAAGCCGGCCCTTCGATCACAAGTAAGAGGTTACTAGCTCCATAATAGAAAAGAAAACAAAAAATGAGAAGAATGTTTAAAAGAAAAGAAGAAGAAAGCGGGATTGATCTTACTCCCATGTTGGATGTAGTTTTTATTATGCTTATTTTCTTTATTGTAACTACCTCTTTTGTAAAGGAATCAGGTATTGATGTCAGTCGTCCTTCCGCCAAAACAGCTAAGAAAAAACAACAAGCTTCTATATTAGTAGCGATTAACCAGTCAGGAGAAATATGGATCCAAAGAAGGAAAGTGGATATTCGTTCCGTAAGGGCCAATATTGAGAGGTTACATGCGGAAAGCCCTGAAGGCACAGTAGTGATTCAGGCAGATAAAAGATCAGAGACCGGTCTTCTAGTGGATGTGATGGACCAGATTCGTCAGGCCGGAGTGGAAAGCATTGCAGTTTCCGCTGATCAAAAATAATATCCGATGGGTATGGAAGTATCATTATTTTTTTGAAATAGAAAATTTTCCATTGGGAGGTAACTCCATCTGTGTCCCGTGATCCCTGGTAATAGTGGGAAGAAAGCCACTGGGAACCCTCATAGGATGGCTGAGACGATTATTTAAGTACCCTTTCCGAACAGCTGTTTTATCATATAAACCGAAAGCCACAAAATCCACTAAAGAGTTAAGAGAATGTTTGTCCAGCATAAGCGGATAATGTTGAGCACTGTCTGGCGGACCAAACTGCATTAAGAGAGGTGAAACTAAAGGGTCAATTTGAAAAAAAGAATCAAAAAACACTTGTGTTGGTTGAAGAGAATTTACTTTTGCTATGTCTATCGGGCCTCTTAAATGGTACTCGATAGCTCGTTTTAAGGCATACAAACTGAGAGCTTTAAATTTTTTATTTGTCAAAGAATGATGGGTATGATCTGGGAAAATATTTAATCCCGTTTCTGTTCCATGGTGAAAATAAGGGTAGGTTTCAATCACATTTCTTAAAACCGGTGTGCGAAATTTAAAACAATCTTTTACATCGGAAGTGGCAATAGCTCTTCCTATGTCAGGGGAAGCACTTGTTGCACTAACAGATACTCTGGAAATATGACAGGAAGGAAGCACACCATGTGTTGTTTGGACATTAATGGGGAACCCTCCGTTTTCAAAAATAACCCCTGGTTTAGATAGAGAACTACGGTCATCCCCTTTTATCCCTAGTGTGTAAAATTGAGAACCACCAAAAAAAGGAGGAGAGTGACAGTACGCACACCCCGCCCCCTTCCCTTTCCATTGTTTTTTACCTATAGTAATGGTCTGACCAACCGGAGTCATAAAAATAGCCAGGCCTTTTAGTTGTTTAATAGATAAGGTGTCATAGCCAGCCACAAATAAATCATAAGGGCTTTTATTAGCAATATGAGTACTGACGAAAGTAGCTAAAGCTTTTCCAATTAAAATGTCAGTCACTTTAGAATTGTATATTTTTTTAAATTTTTTTTGGTAGTAGGGAATTTTTCGCACTTTAGCTACAGCAATGGCGACACATTCATTTCTGGCAGGGTAGGTAATGCTCTTATTCGGTCTAAAACTCTCTACAGATGAAATGGTTTGTGGGGGGCTATTAAAAGTAAAAATCTGTTTCCCGGATGTAGGATTATAAAGATGCGAATGTTTGATTATTACTGGTTTGTCGAAGAGAGGACCTCCTTTTCTGAAAGGATTGTTTTTAGCTGGTATGGGGTTCACTCCACACATCTCCTCCCTTGTATGTATGGGTAATAACACCTGAAAGTCTAACCTTCCAAATCGGCCATCCCATAGCAACCCTGAGTCTGTTTGAGGGTGAGCACGGTAGATAACATTAATAGTGGAAAGAGTATTCCGAAACATAGGGTCGTCACAATAAAAACCAGCCCCATCATCTGAACAAAAGCGGTTGATGGAAAGCCTGCCTGTTCCCCATTTTTTCCCAACATTTTTTCCGGTAGGACCTCCTGCCCCCAGAGCACCGAAATTCAGGCGATTACCATCAGCAAAACCATGATTGGTTAAGTGGCAGGTGGCACAACTAACATCATTATTTCTGGAGAGGACGGGATCATTAAAAAGCAAACGACCTAAGTTAGCCTCCGCTTTTGTAACTTTATACCCTAGTACCTCTTGAAAGGGAGGATCTGGTAATGGTTTTAGTTGTTTCTTAAATTTTTTTCTAAGCTCTGCGCTCAATTCTGCTTTTTTGAATTGATTTTTTGATACCTTAAAAAAAGGTATCAGGATAAGCACACCTGATAAACAAAGAAACAAAAATAAAGAAGCTTTTCTTATCTTTACCATCTTCTGTCAGTTCCAAGAAAGCTCGTTATTTCCACTTATTTTCTCATACGGAAAGCCTCTTTTGGGACTCCCTGTCCCGCAAGAGCTTGTCCAATGCACTTTTACTTTGCTACTGTTTTGGTTTTTCTTTAGCTTTAGGGGCTTCTTTTTTCATTTTTGTAGCTTTGGCTTTTTCTTTAGCTTTAGGGGCTTCTTTTTTCATTTTTGTGGCTTTGGCTTTTTCCTTTGTCTTGATAGTTTCTTTAACTTTAGGTGCTTTTTCTTCGGTCTCCTTGGTTTTAGTTTCTTCTTTGGTTTTTAGTTCCCCTTTTTTTGTTTCTATAGCTTTAGTTTTTTCTTTAGTCTTAGTAGTTCCTTTAGCTTTAGGGGTTTCTTTTTCCATTTTTGTAGCTTTGGCTTTTTCTTTTGTGACTTTAGAAACTCCTTTTTCTTGATCTGCTGACTTCACATAACCAATCACACCACAACCGATATAAGAACCTGAGTTACCTGAAGGTTGTGATTTTAAGTCGTCTTCATTGGCATGCACAATAACAGAACGACCCCCTGTCTTATACATACAAATATCCAGAATATTTTGGTAAGTAGCCGTTCCTGTTTTTCCCGTCACTAGATTACCCAAATCACCTATATGTTTTTTTTCAGAGTCAGGGGCACCGTGTTTGCTGTTTTTGCGATAACTTAAGTGACCACCTGCATTTTTGCCGTCTTCCCTACAATCCCCATATTGATGGATATGAAATCCATATTTTTTATTTGGCTCTAATCCTGTCACTTTCGCTCTTACCAACACCTTTTTCCGCTCGATTTTATGAAAATGCACCCAACCTTTTACTTTACTGTTATTTACAGGAGAAAGGACAGCCAGGCCTGCTTTTTTATATTTCTTCTTATACTTATGGTGAGCACAAGAAATATTAAATAAAAGAGGGAGAGTTATAGACAGTAAAATAAGTAATTTATGTGAAGGTAGTAGTTTCATGATTATCAGCTCCTTTTTTTGAGAGGTTATATATTTTTCTTCTTAGGGATTTATACCTATAAAATGTAACCTAATTATTTATATAGATCAAATGATTTTTATAGTGGCGGTGCTTTTTCTTCTGAAGGTACCTCATCTATGGAGTCTATATCTGAAGGGATCAGGTTGTCCATATCAGGCTGGTTCTCCTCCTCTGGAGAGTCTTCCGAATCATCTATGGAGGGCGTATCAGATATGGAGGACATATCATCAGGTGGAGTTAAATCAGCATCATCATAGTAATCGTCCCTGACAGGTTCATCTGTATTTGGTATATTTCTAATCCGTTCCTCCACCGGTTGATCGGGCTTTGTTTCCTTAGCTTCCATATCAGGAGGGATGACATCTTCTTCATAATAGTCGTCATCCATGTAAGGTAAATCCTCTTCCTCTCTTAAAGCTTTTTCCTTACTCCATGAAGATCTTTCCCCATAGGTGGAGAAGTCCTCTAGGGAGTTCAGTTCAGTTGGTCGCATTTTTTCAATTAACTCTCGATGAGGGTCTTTCTTACCGGTGAATTGACGAATAAAATCCATTCTCTCTTTTAATTTGCGACTTAAGATTGTTTTATGCCCTTTCGCCGAGCGAATAATATAAGGTGTGATAAATACAATTAAGTTGGATTTTTTTCTATCTGTTTCAGAATTTTTAAATAGCCAACCTATGATGGGAATATCTCCTAAAATGGGAATTTTTGAATTTACTTTACTGTTGGTTTCTTTTACTAGGCCACCTAAGACAGCTGTTTCTTGGTCTTTTAAATTAATAAAAGTTTTAATAGTTCTTTTCTTTACAGCTACACCAAAATCTCTAAGAGCTTCAGGCACTTCCGCTTCTTTAGATATATTATCAATTTTTTGCTCAATTTCTAAACGAATGGAGTTCACATCAGGGTTAATATGAGGTGTAATAATGAGAGATGTTTCCACCGTCTCTTTGCCGGCGGATACAGTGAACTGATTAGCGATATTAGTTTGCGTGGTTCTTTCTCCCAGTATAGGAATATGCTCTGTAATTTTTACTTCTGCTTGTTGATGATCTAAAGCCATAACCTGGGGAGTGGAAAGAATATTAGCTCCTACATTTGTTTGTAAAAAATTTATAAAAGAAGATAGAGTAGGTATTTTTAAATCCTTTTTTATATCTAGGTTATTTAAGTTTGCAAAATTAGTTATGTCCGTCGTGGTGCTTTTGGATATATTAAGAAGGGAGAGAGGAAAAAAGAGAGTGGCTCCTCCAGGAGAACCTATATCTGTTAGTTTTTTTATTCCATACCCCATACGCACTATTCCTTCCCCTGTTTCTGGAAAGTAATAATTGGCCATCTGCCAGTCATTGCTTTTTTGTGTACTAAGCTCCATAATAATAGACTTTACAAACACTTGATTTCTGGAAATATCCACTTTTTTCAAAATATTCAATATTGTTTCATAATTGTATTTATTAGACACAATAAGCAGGCTGTTTGTGTTTTTTTCAGCTATGATTCGCACATCTTGAAAAGATTGTGCCGTATTAACATCTTGTAAGTTTGATGCTGAAGAACTACCTCCCCCTCTTCTTGAAGCGGGAGTGTTAGAAGATTTAAGCATATTTTTTTGTGCTGTTTCTTTTGAAGAAGAAGTGTTGCCAATGAGATCGTTTAAAGTCGTTGCTAACTCCTCCGCTGTTCCATGCTTCACTTTATAAACATAAATTCCTCCCGCTAATTCAGGGTCTTTATAATAATCTAATTCCTTTATAAGCTCTTGCACTTTATCAATGCCGGATTTATTTCCCATAACTATAATAGAGTTGGTTCTCTCATCAGAAGAAAGAGCGCTGATGTTGACAAATTGTTGGGACTGTGTTTTTTTTGCGGAGGCTCTCCGATAGGAGTAGGCGGGCCGGTTTCCTGTTGGCAACAAGTTGTTAATGATTTTGACCAGTGTTTCTGCTCTGGCATGTTTAATGGGGAAGACTTTAAAAATAAAATCCTTACTGGGAACATCTAAACTCTTAATAATTTTTCTGATCCTCTCGACATTTAAACCGTAATCAGAAATAATGACGGCATTGGAAGGAGGATAGAAAATAAGGGACTTTACGGCCTTTGCATCAATAAAAGGTTTCATTTTTGCTTCCAAAGAGGCCGCACTAATATTTTTTAATTTGATAATACTGGTAAGAAACTGATCCGTATTAATTTTTTTGTTCCCTTCGTAAACTCTTAAATTGCTTTTTAAAGCTACTTCTGTTTTAACCACTTTTAAGAAAGAACCAGTACGAATCACTGTCAGATCGTGGATAGCCAGAGCAGATAAAAAAGCTTGATAAACTTCAGCAACCGTAATGGGAGTGTAGGAAATAATGCTTATTTTCTGGCTACCTATACTAGGATCCATAATAATTTTAATCTGGAAGTATTCACTCATAAGTTTTATAACTTTGCTTAATTCCCAATTGACCACCCCAATACCGTCAAGTACATCAGGGTAGTTATTAGATGTAATGTCTTCCGGTTTTGCCTCTTGCAGTTCCACCCCCGTTTTTTTGCCAATAAGCTCAGGAAATGTTTTAACATCTTTAGGTTTTTTACCAATGTACTGAGGAAAAGTGGGGTTTTTTGTAGGTTTATTACCAATAAATTTCGGAAAAGATTTTTGGGCTGATTTTTTGTTTTCCAGGCTATAAGCCCCCATCACGGGCAAAGCTAAAAAGATAAAAATAGACAAAATGGGTATTATTTTTTTGTAACTTCCCGGCCTTTTCCGCTTTTTAGCCAAGCTTTTAAAATTTTTAAACAAAATTTGTATAAAATGGTACATTCTGATGAGCATCCTTGCTGTATAAATTAAAACCCTGTATTTGTTTAATACAGATGGCTTCTGGGTGGTTCCTCAATGGAAACATCTTCATTGACAGACCAGGAAAAGGGGATGTCTTTTCCTTTTCTCTTCAACATTATATCCACTTTTGAGTGATTTTTAAACCGTTGGAACATTTCAGCAGCCTGAATTTGAGAACGAGGCATCTCCCCGGCAATGGAAGTGATGATGTCCGATTTTTGAAAGCCCATTTCTTCAAAGATACTGTCTGATTTGATGTATTCAAAGCGCCAACCCATCATTTTTCCCTTTTCCCAATGAGGCACAACTTTAGCCTCCCGCAGAATATTAGGAAGGGAGCGGAGCATTTTATTGACATCAGACCTATTCACCTGAAACTGAAAATCCCCGACTTGTTTTATAAAGCCTGCGGGTTTGTGTCTTACCTGTTCCCTTTGTTTCGTGATTCCAAAATCAACCGCTATGCTATCCCAATTTTGTATTTCTAAATATTCCTCTCTGTTGCTATTGAGATTAATAAAATACACCCTTTCCAATTCTATTTGTGTAATACGAGCTAAAGAATCCACTATATTACCTACTTGGTAAAATTCAGACACATTTTTACTTTTTATAGTAATATCGGCAATAGAGCGTGGAGGGTCGCTGTGAACAATAGTGCCATTGAGTTGCAAAGGCAGGCGAGATAGCCGTGGGAGACCATCGCCCGGACTCACTTCGTTGCCACTGTCCACAGCGGAAGAAAGGGGGGTAGGAATAGCTGCATTATGGAAAATATTAAAGTCCCATATAGGGATATACTCCTCTATGGAAGAGGTTTTTTCTGAATAAGAGGGGAGAGAGGTACGAGGCATAACATCAGATAAAAATACAGGCCGTAAACTAATAACCATTAAATCGGCTACACAATAAGAGCAAAACAAGACAAATATCCAGTATTTTTTATCATAGAAAAATTGACAGAAGTTTGTTAATTTCCTATGAAAATGTTTTTGATATATGAAGATTATTTTTTGCTTCATTGGAAAAAGCTTATCAAGACAAAAGTCCCTTCACAATATTTTTTAAGCTATACTCCTCCATTTTGACACCCCTCCCGACTTTACCCTAATATAGAGCAACAAAAAGCTACCTCATATACTTATGTATTTCAGTTATAAAACATGCCCCTTCGTCGGGGTATTTTACTTTTTTTAAGAAAAAAAGACACTTTTTGACATATTAACAACATTATATGTAAAATAGCGCTTTATCATGTTGTAAATCCCTTTCACTACCCTTGGAGGATACAAATGAAAAGTATTATGATCGTGATCCTTACTTTTTTAGCACTTACTCTTATGGGTTGCGGTAACAATAAAAAAAGAAATTGTTTAAAAGACTCCTCTAAAGAATGGAGAGATGGGCAATGTGTAGATAAAGAAACCGGGGAACCAGATTTTTTTATCATTACAAATAAACAAACGGCCAATGTTAAAGTAGCTTCAGGTACTCTTTCAATAGTTTTAGAGCAACACGCCTGTGTGAGGTTAACAAAATCACAGTTTGAAAACTTGAAAATTTCTACAAGTGCTACAACAAATATCTGTGATAGTACAGCAGGTGACAAATGTCCCGATGCCGGTCACTATGACATAAATACGTCTAGTGGTGAATTACAGAAAGTAGGAAATTCCAATTATACTTCAGATTGTAAAGAATTAACTGACACACGCTACTCCATTACTAATAACAGTGATGCCAACTCTGTTACAATAAGCTCAGGTGAGAAGTCCGTCACCTTAAAAAAAGGAGAGTGCGTGCAATTGCAAAAATCACAATTTAAAGACTTAAAAATTGATTGGAGTAGAATAATTAAACTCCTATCAGGAGGAACTGTCTGTGACAATAAAGATGCAGCTGAACCAAATTGTCCATCCTTTGACTACTTTACACACTTTAAAATTATTAGCAGACATGTTACTGGCGACGAAACTAAAGCCGATGAACATCATGTTGATATTATAGGAGATCAAACAAAAACAGATATCAGCAGCTGCTCGAAAAAATTATAAATCAAGTCGGATATTACGAATAAAGCTAAAAGGGAATATTAAAAGAGGGCTAAATTAAAGCCGCTCGGATATTACGAATAAGACAAAGAAGAGGCTAAGGCAAAAAAGGGGCTAAGGCCGTAACTTATTTCTGTATAAAGGTCTGTACAAATCTTCTTCAATAGAAATTGTCAATTCAGATGGGTCTGTACTTTCTGTAAAAGTCACAGGAGCATCGTAAATCAAAGCCAAAGGACATTGTTCTGCTCCCTCTCCCATAAGTAAAACGGCTGAAGCAGCTAAAGCATCCACTATGTTTATCCTGGTCATACGCAGGCACCGACCAAATAAATCTTTTTGTCCAACCATATCCTTAACCGCCCGAAAACCATTGTAAGCCAAAGCCACACCCACTACCCCTTGACGCAAAGGTAAAGTGCGTGAGTCCGTCATCATCAAACCCATTCTTTTTAAAGATAATTTTTTTTTTATTTTTTCTGCTATCTGTTCCAACGAAGAAAAAGGATCTTTCGGATATAAAATATACTCGTCTTTGGCCGAATTAGACTCATCAATTCCAGCAGAAGGCACTAACAAACCATGACGAATAGCTAAATGACAATTATATCCTATTTCACCTAAATAATGCTCACATTCCTTTTGAATCAACTCTTTTTTACCTATTTTTGTTTTACTTATTGTCCTTCCTTCCGCCAAACTAACAATTTTAGAAGTAATAGCCAAAACAGATTGTTCCTTACATTGATCTTTCGCACTTTCAATAATAAAGTCCACCAGGTCCATACCCTGAGAAAACACTTGTGTACGAATAGCTTTAATTTGCATAAAATTCTCCATAAATAAAACCTAAAAGGTTTTTAGTCATCTCTTAAAAATTTTTCTCATTCCAAATTTTTAAGATAAAAAACCTTTCATAACACGAGCATGAAAATCCGTCTCGTGCACTCGCAAAATATCCACCCCCTTTTCCACCAGAGAAACAGAAATACCAGCACTTTCCGGATCTCTTTCTTTTGGCTTATCAGACGAAAATAATTTCATAAATGATTTTCTAGAATGCCCCACCGCTACCCGTAAAGGAAAACAATAAAACTCATGTATCCTTTTTAAAATTTCTAAAGATTGGTCAGCGGTTTTGCCAAAGCCAATACCAGGATCAAAAATAACACGATCAAGAAGGATGTTCTCTTTTTTTAAAATACTCACTTTTTCTTTAAGCCATTTTTTTATTTCATTTACGGGGTCTTTATTCATTGGTAAAGTTTTTGTTCTATCCGCTGGAACAGTTATACTATGCATAAGAATATACTCCGCTTCCGTACTTTTAAGCAAATCTATCATTCCATTAGACAAACCACTAACATCATTGATTATATCCACCCCCTTATCAAGGGCTTTTCTTGCTGTTTTTATATATCGCGTATCCACACTCAATTTTGGACGAAATATTTTGTCTTTATAAAAACGAAAAAATAATTCAACATAAGGCCGAAGTCTCTGCCACTCTTCCTCAGAAGAAATAGGTATAGCTCCTGGACGAGTGGACTCAGCTCCCAAATCAATAATATGAATATAGTTATCCGATATTTTACGCAATATAGATACAAATTTACTCAAGTGTAACTCACCTCCATCAGAAAAAGAGTCAGGGGTAACATTTAAAATATGCATCCAGGTCGGTAATTTTGATTTCAAAAGACGAAAATATTCTAAAGCTGTATAGCTTTTTTTTATACTTTTTTCTTTGTAATACCCGATAGGAGGAATAATTAAAGAAGGTTCCAGTTCTTTTAAAGGGGTCAAAACAAAATTTCTATGTATTAACTCCGGATGAGGAATACGTAACTCTGAAGAATAAACTATTTCCTTATTAAAAAGTAAAATATCCAGATCAATAACTCGAGGGGCCCATTTTGTTGAATCCTCCCTCCTCATCTGGTTTTCTATTTTTTTCAGTAAGAATAAAAGCTGCTCAGGGGTTTGTTGATGACACTGAATTTTTAATACCGCATTTAAGAAAGGGCGATTCCAACCCTCTAAAGCTTTTGGTGGGAGCAAAGCGGGAGTTTCATATATAGGGGAAACTTTTAAAATGGGAAAACCCATTTGTATTACTTGCTTCGCTGCCCATTCCAGATTTTGCAGACGATGACCTAGATTGGAACCAAGGCCAATATATGCTACCATTTATAAATCTCTCCTATAGAAATAACTCGCTTTATGTGAAAAACCACAAAATATTTCCTTTTTGGACACAGATATCAAACAAGATCAGTCATATATGTTTAAAATAAATCTCCGCAAGTATAGGACACTCCCCCTTTTAAATAAGGAACCGGGGCTTTTATTTTATGAACACATACACGAACACAAATATGAGGGGGTAGATCTTTTTTTAATATAGTCACAGTTTCAAAAGCTAATTTTTCAATCAAAGAAAAGGTATTTTGGGATGTGAGCTTCCTAAGCTTTTCACACACCTTAAAATAACAAACAGAGTTTTTTAATTGATCTGTCTTTTCACCTTTAGGCGCCTGAATAAAACCTAGCGTGATATGAAACGATATGTCCTGTTTTTTTTGACGCTCTTCTTTAGTACGTCCAATATAAACAGGTAACACAAGAGACTTAATCTCTAAGAAGGAATGCATTTGACCTTTATGCGGTTACAGAAGGAGATGGTTGCATTTCCGTTAGAAAATCCCATAATGCCTTCGCTATGTCCACAGCTGAATTTAAAGCTTCTTTTTGTTGCTCTTCTGGTAATTTCTCCAATAGTTTTTCTATCGCTTTTCTGTGTTCTACATCCGCGGCTTTATGCACTAGAAAAAACAATAATGTTCTTTTATCCGTGATCCCGTAATGCTCTTTTAAACCTTGTATTTTTGTGTCAGCTACTTCCGGCACCTGATATTCATAACTATATAGCGCAGACAAACCCTGTGCATAAGAACCACGACAGTGAGAAAAGAAAATATCTATCAAATGCTGAATGCTTTTACAAACAGGAGCTTTTTTTACTTCTTCCTTATCTAAGCCTAGTCCTTCCGCAAAATACATCCATAAATCAGGATGAGGTTCACCACCTTGGGATCCTTCTTCATCGTTCAAGTTTTCAAGAAGAATTTTACGATCCTGCTGATTTTCACATAGAGAGTGCAACGCACTAATATAACGAGGAAAAGCAGAAACATGATGATAGTACTGGCCTGCGTATTTACGTAAACATTCTTTAGGTAAGGTCCCCTCCATCCACATTTGATAAAAAGGGTGTTTTAACAAATGATAAGGCGACAATGCCTCTTTTAATACTTTAACAAAACTCATAAAAAATCCTCCTCTGTTCCTATTTTTATGAAAAATTTCCCACCGCTTTATAGAGTATCCAAAATATAATTAGATGGATCCACTGGCACATTAGAAATACGTACTTCATAATGCAAATGAGGACCAGAGGAGTTACCGGTACTACCTATAGTGCCTATGACCTGTCTCCTCTTAGTTTTTTGCCAACGCGAAACCATAATATCAGATAAGTGCCCATAGAGAGTGGAAAGCTCGTATCCATGATCTATAACCACGACATTTCCATATCCTTTTCTGTAGCCGGCAAACACCACTACCCCATCGGCAGGAGCATATACAGGAGTACCAGGAAAAGCAGCGATATCCATTCCCTCATGTAAAGACACAGCTCCTGTAAAAGGATACTGACGATATCCAAAATGGGAGCTAATCCAACCTTTAACCGGTAAAATACTAGGAGTACTACTCATAATATCCCTTCGTTCGTATAACCGTTCTGTCAGAACAATAACATCTTCTCTTATCAGTTGAGATTTTTTATCCAAACGATCCATATATACCATAATAGAATCTACAGAGGCCGGAGGCGACACTACTTCAGAATGAACAGATGAGGTAGAAGTAGGTGCACGATGTAAAGAATGGTTTTTATTCGGCTTTATATCAATTGTAGCAGGTAAATCAGGAAAAGAAGCACTAGATAAAGGCCCCATTCCCAAAAAGGAGGAGGGAGTGTGCTCTAATCCCGCTATCACTTTAACTTTATGTGAGAAATCCTCAATCTGATGTAACCGGATATTTAATTTTTTCATTTTAAGATGCATTTGAGATAATTGAGATTTAAGACTTTGATTTTCAGCCTGATGTCGCCGGTAATGGAGATGAGCAGAAAAGGTCAAAAAATAATCAACCGCAAAAAGACCCAGCAATAAAAATAAAAACACAAAACCAGCTAAACCATACTTTAATTTAGTTCCAGAAATAAGGAACTCTTTAAAGCTACCCTTTGTATTATCATTAGAAACAACAAATACAGTCCAACTTTTCTTTATCAATTTACTTTACCTCCAAAGAAAAACACCTTAGCATCATTATATATAAACGGCTTTCCTTTTAATAAAACTATAGAGCTGCAAAAAAAAACTAATATACACTAAATTCTAGCCACAACAAACAGTTTATAAATATATACCCAGTGGATATTATCCCCATTCCCTACTTTCGCGAGGAAAAGCTTTTTCGTAACTTTCAAACGGGCAGCCACTGTAGTGGCTTTCCGTAACCAACTTTTAAACCTAAAATTTTCAAAAACGATCGGTATAATACAATAAAGTCTTATTGAACTTCAATAACAATTACGGAAATATTATCTTCACTGCCATATTCTAAGGCTGTCTTAATACATTCTCCAGGGATATCCTGTAAATCACATTTTGTTAAAATATTACGAATCTTTTGATCCGGAACAAATCCGCTTAATCCATCAGAGCAAATCAGATATTTTTCCTTTTTTTCCACTTTTCTTTCAAAAAGATCCATATCTACATTAGGAAAAAACCCAACACTTTTCGTTAACACATTATCCTCCGAAGAAGCCTCCCATTCCGGGTCTCCAGATAAAAAACTGGCTTTTTTTTGATTGGTCAAAAAATTATGGTCTTCTGTCAGCAACCACATTTGTCCATCCTTTTCCATATACAATCTGGAATCCCCTATATTTATAATATAAGATTGTCCATTCTTTTCCACAAGCAACATACATAAAGTGGTTCCCATACCTCTTAAGTTCAGATCCTTTTGACCTTCATTGTGAATAATTTTATTAGTTTCAACACAAGCCTCTCTGAGGTTTGTAGATAAAAAAACCTCCTGTTTTTGTTGGATTTTTTCTATCTGCTGCGACATGATCTGAACAGCAAGACGAGAAGCTACCTCACCTCCTTGATGGCCGCCCATACCGTCTGCCACTATAAAAAGCCCTTTATCTCCATCCGCTAAAATACTGTCTTGATTATTTCTTCTAACAGGACCAATATCTGTAGCAGAGTAAAAAACCAGTTTCATACCTTAGAATATACAATTTTATGCTCAATATATGAAATTTTTATTTTCTGTGTTAGAATCAGATTTTTAAATCCCATCACCTAAAAATGAGGTTTTTGCTTTGTTTCAAAATAAAAATACCCGATTAAATCCTTTTTTTTATTCTTTTTTATTTTCATTACTGGTCCACAGTGTTATTTTGTCACTGATTTGGTCCCCTCTATCCCAAAACACCAGCTCACAAAAGGAAGATGATATTGTTTTTGTGCATTACCCGGATCATAAACAAATTGTTAATCAAAAAAATTTTAATAGGATAACTCCTCAAAAACAAAGATCTTATCTCAGTCAAGCAGACAAATCTGTAGAAAAAGAAACCCAAGCTATGTTAAAAGGGCTTTTTTATCAAGCTGAATCCCCTATTCCAGGTCATGCCATAAAAAAATCACCCCCCTTTCCCCTCTCTCAACCAAACGCAACCAGAAAGATCAGCTCTCTAGATCCTTCCCCTTCCTTATTGGATAAAATCGCTGCCAGCCCCATTCAAATGGATATCTCAAAAATAAACACCTCTGGCGTTTTTTCACCGCAACAGGAATCAGACTTAAGTCGCACTATGGATTTTCTCCCAGGAATAGATCCTGGTTCTCACACCTTATTGAACACAAAAGAATTTACATATTACTCTTATTTTTCCCGTATGAAGGAGCAACTTTATTGGAGATGGACACAATACTTTAGAACAGAGTTACATCCTTTTTTAATCAAATTAAACACAAAAAAACACATACAAAAATTATTTTCCACAAGCCTCTATGTTCACCTCTCTCCTCAAGGAGAAGTTCAAGATATAAGAATAGTAAAAGGTTCTGGAGCGGAAGACATTGATTCTGCCGCTCTGCACGCTTTTCTAGCTGCCGCCCCTTTTCCCAACCCTCCAAAAGAACTAATAGAGGAAGATGGTTATATTCACATCAGACAAAGTTTCCATCTTTATATCAGTCCCTCTTCTTATGGAAACTTACTCTCCAGGCAAAATTAAATTTTGATATACTGAACCGATTTAGTCGGTTCTGAAAAAGTTTTCTTATTCAAAATTTTGCTAATGGAGGGAAAAATGAATTCATCTCTCTGTTTATACGGAGACAAGCTTTTTGGGAATGTTGTCACCCCCGCAAAAGCGGGGGTCTAATTATCATTTATTAGATGCTCGTTTCCGCGGGACAGAAAGCCACTTTAATGGCTTTCCGTTAAAATAACAAAAATATAAAATAAAATTTTTAGGGCTTTTTCAGAACCGATGATCTAGCGTGATTCCCTTTTCTGTAAAGGGTGGATTCTTCACGAAACGGGGATGAGGACCAGATTTTTTTTTGTTGTTGTGAGCTTTTTTAAAGATTTTTAAACTGGATCGGTATATCCTGTACCTTGTTTTATTTTTTCCTTTACCATCTCCGCAGAGGCATACACCCTAAACATGTCCACTCCTTGAATTTCCGACTCTTTCATTAAAACTTTTCCGTGACACATCATAAAATCCACCTCCCCTCCTGAAGCGGAATACACTAGATGATTAATAAGGTCATTTCTAGGAAAGAAATGAGGATAATTCAAATTTAAAGCAATAATATCAGCAAAAAAACCAGATTTTATCTTACCAATACAGTGAGAAAGCCCCAAAACCTTTGCTGCTGAAGAAGTCACCATGGAAAAAATATCTCTGGCCAAAATAGTTTTAGATGGGTTGTTTAATTTTTGTAATTTAGCCCCCGTATCCATTTCTGTAAATAAGTTCAAATTATTATTACTGGCCGCTCCGTCTGTTCCCATGCCTACAGTAATCCCTTTTTCCATAGCTCTTAAAATAGGAGCCGTACCTGAACCCAACTTCATATTACTTTCTGGATTATACGACAAAGGGGTGCCCGTCTCCGCCATTATATCCATATCCCTCTCATTAACATGCACACAATGAACAAACACACACTGAGGGCCAATAACACCACAGTCTTTTAAATGAACCACAGGAGTTTTCCCGTATCGCTTTTTAATTTCTGATATTTCCCACTCCGTTTCCGCTACATGAATAACAATAGGAATTTTCCTATCTCGCGCTTCTTGAGAAGACATTTTTAGTAATTCCGCGGAACAAGTGTAAGGGGCATGACAGGCAACAGCCGGATACACTTGTTGATTATTGCCCTTGTACCGATCGCATAAATAATCTAAGTCTGTTTTCCAATCGGAAAAAGAGCCGAGCATATCCACAGCTAAGACTCCCCGTAAGCCATAAGACTCAAATACTTCAGCCATAACTGGAGTGTGGAAATACATATCACATATTGTGGTGGTTCCGCTTTTAATCAACTCTAATATAGCTAGCTCTGTCCCCAAGCGAATAAAATCCGGGTCAACCATCTTTTTTTCCAGGGGAAAAATAAGCTCCTCCAGCCATCTTTTTAAAGTGAGGTGATCCCCTAAGCCACGAAATAAAACCATAGGAAGATGCGTGTGTGTATTGATAAGGCCAGGACAAACCAGATGATTATTCAACCGAATCACTTCTTCAGCTTCAGGTAAAGATTCTGGAATGGGGCCAACCGAATGAATCCTGCTTCCATCCACCACAATCATTTGATTTTTCGTTATTTTCCCATCCCCTCCTTCCATAGAAAGAAGGTATTCACACAGTATCACTGTTGAAAAACCTCTTTTTTGATTCACAAATGAACCTTTTTTAGGCTGATTGTATTTTTGCTTTCCGATTGTCTTTTTACCTCTTTCCATGACAGTTTTTCCTTATAAGTGTAGTACAAATCAACCCGGGTGGGTCTATTTTCCCCCTAATTTAATAAATAATCTCATTTTTTCTCATAAAGGTTGATTTTATTCCAATAAAAAACATGAAAATTTACAAAAATTTTATAATAAAAAGTCGGTTGAGAAAAAGTCCCACCAAACTGAAAGCTCTCTAAGAGCTTTCAGTCCCGTGAAAATGGGAATCTAGAAAGGTAAACAGGGCTAGATGCCCGCTTTCGCGGGCATGATACTTTGTTGTGACTTTTTCAGAACCGACTATATGGCCCTTTTTATAGATATTAAAGGATAATTGATTTGACAAGACTATTGTTTTGCTCTTAAAAGAAGTATTGTCCTTTAACAAAAATTTAAGTAAGGTTGTTTAAAACATACTGATTGTATTTGAATTTTCCGTTTGGTTTTCTATTTATTTCAAGGGCAAAACCCCTTGAAGGTACGGAAAAGTCAAATCCGTTGAGTTTAAAATCATCTAAAAGAGAGGAAATAATGAGTAAATTATATGTGGGTAATCTGTCCTATAATGTAACAGAAAGTGAGTTAAATGACCTTTTTTCTCCAAAAGGGGAAGTGGTTTCCGTAAAAATCATTAGCGATCATCAATCTGGTAGATCCAAAGGTTTTGGTTTTGTAGAAATGTCTTCTAAAGAAGAAAGTGAAGCGGTCATATCTGCTTTTAATGGCTACGATTTAAAAGGTCGTCCTATGAGAGTAAATGAATCTATTGATAAGCCTCGTAAAAGAAATAACAGAGGTAGCGGCGGCGGTGGTGGCCGACGGTGGTAATATAATAAATAGTCTTTTAGTCGTCCCCAAAACCCTGGACTTTTTTATTTAATTCTTAGACTTTTTTTTAGGATCCGTTATTTACACTTTTTTATTAGCAAAGTGAAAAAAAGACCTTATTATGGAAGAAAAGCAAGGTTGGAGAAAAGAAGAATTAATTTCCACTGACTTCCCCACTCCACAGGCCGGATTGGCCACTATAGAAAAGGCGCCTACTTTTGCTTTTAAGTAACAAAGAGCTATCACCTCCCATATTGTGGACATACCTACGACATCAGCCCCCCACTTGGCAAACAAACGCACCTCCGCTGGTGTTTCAAACTGAGGCCCTAACACCCCCATATAAACACCAGACCGTACTGTTAATTTTTGTTTTTTCATCTCCTCTACAATAGAGGAAGTCATTTCAGGATCATAAGCCTTTTCCATATCCACAAAATAAAAATCCTTCGATTTTTCTTTTGAAAGTCCCACAAGAGGACTTTTCCCCGTAAAATTAATATGATCTGTGATGGCCACAACAGAACCAGGAACCAGTTCTGTCTTTAATCCTCCGGAAATATTGGAAAGCATAAAACGATTGGTACCAGCCTGGCAAGGCCCTGTGACTGTGCGTACTACTTCTTGAGCCGACAAACCTTCATAACCATGCAATCTGCCCGATTGAAAACAAATACTCTTATGTTTTTCTTTATGATAAAAATACTCATAAAAACCGGAGTGAGAAGGGGCAGAGGGCGGATTTAAACCTGGTACTTCGGAGAAAGCCAGACGCCCACTCTTTTCCCATTGAGAGTTTTTATGACACCCCTCTAACTCTGATCCCATTAAAGAACCCAAAACAAAATGAAGGCTGGGTATAGGAATACCCAACTCTTTATATTTTTCCTGAAATATTTTTTTTAGATCTTCCATTACTTTTGTATATACATTCCCCTATTCCAAGTATTCTCACACAGAATCGCTTAAGCCCCCCTCTTCAGGAGACTACCAAACCGATCAGGAATCCTCGTTCCGCGCTTTTGCGGGGATCAAAAAAAATCAGTACAAACTGCTACATTCGATTAAAAGTTTTGATAAATTCTATTCTGGCCTTCTTCCTGGCATCAATACACTTATCGTATTTAAAACCATAATATAACTGGTCCCAAAAACTCCCTTTTTGAAAAGGGTTAAGAGTGTCAAAAAAACCTAGAGTCTCTACTTTCGGTTTTTCAATATCTAAAAAAAAATCCATATTTTTAATAGGAGGGCCAGCCAACTTTATTTCTTTTGCTGTATTATCATTTTTTATAATAAGTGATAACTCGTATTTAACTACTAGATTAAACCAACTTAAGTGAATCCATTCACCTATAATAATAGAAGGAGCAGGGACAGGGTGATTGCGCAGCTCTGTTGTTGTTTCTTCTCCAAGCTCTGTAAAATCATGCCAATTCATGTTTCCATGCTCATCTAGTTGATAGTTGACTTGGGAATGGGGGCCTTTCAAATAATGACTTACAAACTCCCCCCGCATAATATGCCCGGTTTGTGTATCTTTTACTTCCAGTGCTAAAGAAATAGAAGCTTGAGGCCACAAAGATTCCACTTTTATTTCCATAAAATCAACAGCTATACCTCGTAGTTTGTTAATACCTAACCAGCCTACTCTGAGATGAGCTAACACTAAGGCTTTTGCCGGAGAGGTGCCTGACTTTTCAAAAAAAACAAAAGACTGTTTTGCAAATTCAGTATCATAAGCCAACTCCGAACACAGATGGTTAAAATGCACTTGAGTATTTTTATTAAAAACCTGAAAATTTTCTAATATAGGACAGTTGTCTTCAGTTAAGACTTTACAAGAACTATAAGCATAAGGAACTAAAACAAACAAACTGCTATAAATAAAAATGAACCAATTTATAAAGATGATTTTCATTCTTACCCATATTTTTTTTTATTATTTATAATAGCATAGATAACCATTATAGCAAATTTATCAGTTTTTTGGAGTTCTCATAGTGACAAACTCCTCCGCACTGGTGGGGTGAATACCGATTGTTTTATCAAAATCGTGTTTTTTAGCTCCTACTTTTAAAGCCACGGCTATACCCTGCATCATTTCCGGTGCATCCTCCCCTACAATATGTACCCCCAACACTTTATCCGTTTTTTTATCTACAATTATTTTCATAAAAGTTTTTTTATCAATTGTAGTAACTGTATATTTAAGAGGACGAAAACGGGAAGTATAAATGGAAACAGAATAACCTTTATCCACCGCCTGCTCTTCTGTTAAACCCACCGTGGCTACAGGAGGACGGCTAAAAACAGCCGTGGGAATAAAATTATAATCTATTTTCTTCTTCGATCTGGAAAATAAATGTTCCGCCAGCAACATAGCCTCCGCTGTTGCTACTGGAGTTAGTTGGTAGGGGGTGTTGGCACAATCCCCTAAAGCATAAATACCTTTGACGGAAGTTTCAAAATATTCATTTACTTCCAGTTCTCCTTGAGAGTTTGTTTTAATTCCCAATGACTCAAGCCCTAAGTTATCTATTTTTGGCTTCCTGCCTGTGGCAAATAAGACCTGTTCTACTGTCTTTATCGCACCCCTATTTAGATGAATCTCCAAAAGATTCCCTTTTTTAATAATTTTCTCCACAGTATTATTCGGTATCACTTCAATCCCCTCTTTTACCATTTCCTCCAGTAAAAAAGCTCTTACTTCCTCATCAAATCCCCTCAAAGGTTTATCTCTTCTGAAAACAAGACTGACTTTTGAACCAAAACCATTAAAAATACTAGCAAACTCCACTCCTATATAGCCACTTCCCATAATTAAAATGGAACGAGGCTGTTCAGGTAGCTCAAATACATCATCAGAAGTGATCGCATATTCAATACCAGGGATATCCGGCATGTAAGGGTACCCTCCTACAGCAATCAAGATAAAACGAGCTGTATATGTTTTATCTTCCACTTTCACTATATGAGGAGAAATAATCTTTCCATGACCTTTTAAAACAGTTACTCCCTTTTTAGATAAAAGATTTTCATAAATCCCTTCCAAGCGACTAAGCTCTTTATCTCTAGCTGCTTTTTGAGCGGACCAGTCCAGATTTGAAGATCCAACAGACCAACCATAAGCAGAAAAATACTTTATATGACCGGGTAATTCTGATCCCACCAACATCAATTTTTTTGGAATACAGCCTCGCATAACACAAGTGCCACCATAACGACTCTCTTCACATATAGCTACTTTAACCCCCAAGCCCGCTGCCCAGCGACTGGCCCGCACTCCTCCTGAACCACCCCCAATTGTGAGCAAATCAAAATCATATTGAGACATACATCACACCTTTTACTTTCTCTTAAAAAAGATTTAAACCATTACACTAATTGTGTTTAAAAATTCCTGTCAGAAAGAGATTCCCGCTTTCGCGAGAATGACAATACTTTCGCGAGGACAAGCTTCGCGGGAGAAGAAGGCAACAAAGTGGCTTTCCGTTTCCGCGGGGCGAGAAGGCAACAACTTCCTTCCCGCCTACAAGCCATCGGGAAAATTCAAACAAAATCAGTATATAAAAACAATATCTTATTAAGGAGTTCAGACAAACTCTTTTTAACAGAAGGATCAAAAAACCCTGGAGTCCAAGCTTCAGGAGAAAGGTGATCCGATACGACACCTAGACAAAAGACAGACACACCGTAATATTCCCCTACAGCCATCAAAGCGGAAGCTTCCATTTCCACACACTCTACGCCTTTAGATTGAAAATACAGCACCTCTTCTTTTGTTTCTCTAAAAGGCGCGTCTGTAGTCCAACTAACGACTGGTTTTAATTTTAATTCTTTAATCAATTTTAAATACATACCCCTCTCTTCACTCTCTGACATTTCAACATAAGGAAAGGGGGCTCTATAGTGATAAGAACATCCTTCCCCTCTAAAAGATTTTTTGATTAGCACTTTGGAACCTAATTTTAAATTTGAATTTAGAGAGCCCACGAGACCCACACTTATAAACTCCTTTACTCCATAAGCGCGCAAGTTCTCTAAACACACCACTCCTGCCGGAGCGCCTATCCCAAAACGGCTCACTACAGCAACAGATGCAGACTGTGCCGCACTCTGCGGTTTATATATACTGATCGGGTTTGAGTTTTGTCGTTTCTGTAAACTTCTTCCCGAGGACGAACGGAGTTTGGAGGGCGCGTTTTCTTGACCTGTTCGGTATAAATCAACATGCAAACCACCCGTTTCGTGAACAGAAAGACTTTTTTGAAAGTCCTTTCTTTTTTTAAGAGACCGAGCCAAGCCATCCCAAAAACATAAAATAGCACGAGAAGGAAGACACGTAGGATCTTTGATTTTATGCGATTTATGAAAGTAAGTCATCCTACCTTCTGGAGATACTAAAGAAGGTTTTTTGTACTTTCCCGGAACAAAAAGATAAGGTTTCATTGATTTTTTCCTGAAAAGACCACTACCATCATAAAAAACAACATAAAAATTCAAACCAACGGAGTACAAATACAACAAAACATATCATAATGAATAGTGAAAAAATAAAAATTGTGTCTTCTGTTTACGACTGAAATTATTATCACTAACCAGTACTAGCAAATATTGCCCTTTAGAAACTTCCGGTCCTATTGTAATACCTTCAATATTATCTACGACATCTCCCAAGGCGGCAGACAAATCCGCAACTAGTTTTTTTCCACAGGTAACAATACGTCCTTTATTAAGTTTTTTATAGTGTGATATGTCACTAGCCCTCGAACAATCAGTTAAAAACAAGCGAACCAGGTTGTTATCTGTTTTTCTATCCCCAGAAATAGAATTATTTTTTAAATAGGTCCTTTCCACCACTAAGAATTTTGCATCCCCTACAGAGAAAAAATCCGTCAAGCCATTATGGCCTGTGAAATTATTTATTTCAATATAAGAATCCATTTCATAAATAAATTGGCCTGTCATTTGAGCCATTTCAACATCAAAACGGCTAATACGAATATATTGTTTATCTGAAGCATCTACCTCTATTAAATCATCTTGGTGAAGAGAAGACTCTGTAGCCAACCAAAGTTGATTTTGCTCATGGTTTATTGTCAAAGCTTCAAAAGCCTTATTTTCTTTTACCCCCCAAATGTCCCTTCGAGAAGGATCATCTGTCCAATATATATCTGGAAGGGGCCAGGAGGAACTCCATTTTCCCTGTGAGTCAAATACAAAAACACCAGGAGGCTCCATTAAATAAGGAAGTTGGACCCCTTCAGAGCTGATAAATATATAGTCTGACTTAAAAAAAGAAATCCCTTCTGGGTCAATAGGTTTAAAGGGCTTGCCGATTTTATTTTGTAAAAGAACCTGATCTATTAACTCAAGTTCGTATTTTTTTCCCTCCTCTTTCTTATTTAACTTTAATTTATAAAAACGAGGTGGTCCTCTTCTATTTCCTTTAGCATCTGATAAAGCCAAAAAATGTTTTTTTTCCGGATGGTAAGTCAAAGCGGATAAACCACCAACAGGTATATTTTTAAACAAGGTATCCTGTTCTAAAATCTGCTCATTAATAAACTCTAGGGAAAAAAAGACAGAAGGGGGTGTTTCCATAATAAAAGAAAGACCAAGATCCCCATCCTGAGAAGAGGGATGGAAAGCAGCCGCTTCGGTCTGTAGAAAAGCCCTAGAGGATTCCTTGTAGGAAGAAGTAGGTATTACATCCTGTCCTAGCTGCCTAATACTACCAGGCTCCTCTTTGATAACTATGTTTTTCTTTGAGGTAAATAGCAGTGCATCGCTTTTTGTAACCATACCCTTGTCTTCATCCGCTTTATCCTTACGCAAAGACGGGATGGGAAATGGAAACTTACTTTCCAATTTATAGGGTTGGTCACGACGCGTATTCATATAGGAATACTCAGAAGAAAGTATCAGATTATTAATGGCTAAAAATAAAGCGATAAAAACAACTGGGAGGATAATAAAAACCCATTTCCTCATAACGAGGATTATGAAATAGGAACAAATAGGAAGTCAATATGTTTCCCACCTATACCGATCGTGTTTGAAAGTTTCAGGTTTAAAAGCTTAGCTAGCGAAGGAGAAGAAGCCTGAAAGAAACCACAAAATCTTTTCCCTGCAGGGAGTAATAAGATCAGTCAAGTATAGTTACGAACGTTTTACCTCTTATTCTCTCCTGAAAAGGCTGCAATTTTATACCGAATCAAATATATGTGAGGCCTTTTTCAATTATTCATCATCCCTACTATATGTATTACATTCACTGTAGGACTCTATATCCAAAATATCACGAAGAGCCTCGGTTTCTTCTTCCTTAAAAAAATCCCAAGTTCGACCTACGACTGTTTTCGCTTTTCCATTTCTATCCCACCTCTGTAAATGATCATCTAAATTTAAAGCCATATTATACAGTCTTTGATTAAATTTAAATTGCATCGTATCTAATTTAACCAAGCTATTTTCCACTCTAGCTCGGGTGGCTCCATCACGCGCATTATCCCTTTTTCTTTCCAGTTTTACTCGGGCTGCACAAATTTTATTATGAGCATCTTCCAATTTCTTCTCCAAACACTTTCTTATCTGTCCAGGCAAATAATATTGAGACAAGTTAATGGTATCAAGAGCCAGATCAAGGACATTACTTGGCACATCCACCTCTGGTTTACAATTCTTCAATATTTCCTGCCAAGATAGACCTTCAAATACATCTTTAGGTAATTCCTCTTCCAAATCTCCTGAGCGATCATCTGGTCTTGTATCACCACCATCATCTATATTTAAAGGTTCACAAGCACATAAAAAAGATAAAAACAAAATAGAAAAAACGGTTTGCTTCATCATGATATTCTCCTCCCATGAGATATGAACAGCCTTATTTAAGGTCGGTAGAAAACATAAACTACATTAGGTAAAATAACATGTTTTTAAAAAAAAGGATATTTATAGACTTAGGTCTCCAGCACTTTGTCTTATTTACCCTTATTTGTAAGTGTTTTCTCTCAACTTAGGTATTTATCTTGCAAATAGAACTTGCCAAAATCAGGTCCCTCGTGTCTTAATTTCTCTTTGTGTCAGGTGTTATTGTAATAGGTTCCCAATGGGGAGACGAAGGAAAAGGAAAAGCGGTTGATGTTTTTTCCTCTACAGCGGATTATGTGATTCGTTACCAGGGGGGATCAAATGCCGGTCATACATTAAATATTGCCGGACAAAAAAAAGTCCTGCATCTTATTCCTTCTGGAGTTTTCCATTCCAACACGATCTGTGTGATTAGTGCCGGTGTTGTTTTGGATATGGAAACTTTAGTTTCTGAAATACAAGCTATTAAAGAATCCGGGGATGGTTTAAGCGATTCTTCAAAGCTTCTTATTTCGGATTCGGCCACGGTGTTATTAGACTATCATAAAGTATTGGACCAGGCTCGCGAAAAAGGGGCTGAAAAAATAGGCACCACTGGAAAAGGAATTGGCCCGGCTTATGAAGATAGAGCCTCCCGCAAAGCTTTGTTATTCAGAGATTTATTTTTAGATGAGAAAATATTAAAACATAAACTAGAGCGTGCCTTAAGTGAGAAAAATTTCCTAATTGAAAAATTTTATAAAGAAAAAGCCATTTCTTTAGAAAACACTTTAAAACAGATTCTTTTTTTAAGAGAAGAGCTAAGACCCTACCGTTGTCAGGATACCTCCTTTATTATCCATAAAGCTTTAACAGAAAACAAAAAAGTCCTTTTTGAAGGGGCCCAGGGCAGCCTTCTGGATATTTTACATGGCACTTACCCTTATGTTACCAGCTCCAATACAGTAGCAGGAGCCGCCTTAGTGGGATCAGGTATTGGACCAGGCTTTATTAAAAAAGTGATCGCCATTACTAAAGCTTATACCACCAGAGTAGGAGGAGGGCCTTTCCCTACAGAATGCCAGGATAAGCAAGGTATTTTTTTACAAAAAAAAGGGGAAGAATGGGGGGCTACCACCGGTCGAAAGAGAAGGTGTGGTTGGCTGGACCTGCCCGCGCTTAAGTACGCTGTTCGCGTCAGTGGCATTACTCATTTAGCCTTAATGAAACTGGATGTGCTTTCTGACATGAAAGAAATCCCTATCTGTGTAGCCTATCAACTAAACGGAAAGGTAGTCCCTAACTACCCTATACACTCCTCTGAGTTAACTTCGTATAAACCCGTTTATAAAATTTTACCTGGCTGGCAAGAAGATATTTCCTCCATTAAAAAATTTAAAGATTTACCAAAAGCGGCTCAACACTATATCACCTTTATCCAACAAGAATCGGGTGTACCGGTGGATATGGTTTCCGTCGGCCCCGCCCGTTCAGCCACCCTTTGGCGCAATCAACTATTTTTATGAACATGATTGTGCATTACTATAGAGTTTCCGACTTCAGTACAATACGATGCAATAAATTAACAATATCAATAACTTATGACTCTCTGGTGCCACACATTTTTAAAATTATGTTAAGAAACAGAGCTTATCTGCTCTTCAGATAAAGTATGTATCTCAATGGATAAAGTTTAGTGATTTTTTTATTTAACTTAATCTTCTTCTATACACTTATCTTTGGAAAGTCTGTTATATGCCTTATAAAAATATCAAATTTTTCTATATGTCCTTCAACTTTAGACCACTTTCTAATTTTCTTTAAGTTCACCGACCGCAAATGATCTAGGTAAATCATTACAGCCTGATCTAGACACTGTCTATCATTTGAATAGTAAAACCAAGCTAACCTATCCATAATAGATTATGTCGGCGAGAACATTTTTACAGTAATTCCATTTATTTTAATTTGTCCTTCTGGCTTAATGGGAACCTGATTTCCAATGCCAAGCGGACCAGATGGAAACTCAACTGTAAATCTAGTATGAGGGTGGTAAAAATCTTTGCCCTTAGATTTAAAACCCAATTCAGCCATAGCAGATGCAATTTTTTTATGATCCTCAGATGAAATGAAATCAATGTCTTTTGACATATACTTGTTATCCGTATAAATAGAGACGGCTGCTCCCCCAACAAGAACAACAGAAATGCCTCTATTTCCCAGGTGCGATACAATGATACCAATCATGTCTTCCAGAGAGGTTTTTTCACTAATCTTTTTCAATTCTTTTTCCTGTCCTCCGCGGACGGCGTCTTTTTCTATAATACTCTTGTAACTCAGGCTTCGGCAAATTCATCAAAACTTTCTCTAAAAGGATTTGTAACTCCCTTTTATAAACCGCACGGGGGTTGAACATGAACATTTTCACATTTCCAGCTCTCCGGCTTACTAAAACTCCTCCCGTTTCTAGCCGCTCTAATTGTTTTTTAACCTGACTAGGTGATATGTTAAATGTTCTTGCAATACCATTAATATAGCCTTCTCTATAGTTGGCGATAAACAAAAGACATTTTTCAGCCACCCGGTTACCTAACAAAGTTTCTATCATAAGACCTTTTTATTCTATTTAATAGAAAGAATATACTATATAATAGAATGAAAGTCAATAAACACATCTCCCCACACTATCTTCCCTCATACATTGAATAGTGCAAGGAAACTTTGATGGAAGATGGATGATACTTTCAGGAAATTAAGCACACGCTACTTTTAAGCTATAGTCATTTGTTGTTACTTATTTCGATAGTTCCAAATTGCTCCGGGCGCACCATATAAAATTTACAATTAACTCAAATGTCATAGAAATCAATAAGTTAGAATTTTTCCCTATTACAAGCAGATGTGCCAAAAGATTGAAAGATTCTTTAATCTTTCATCCTGGTGCATCGACACCTGGTACACGAAACGTCGAGGCCCGTGATTGAACCCTCTGTAACTTCCCTTTTCCTGTAGTTAAACGCAACCTTGGCATCCTCCAATCTGACATACTTAATGAAGCTGTTGGTTTGTTGGCATACAGGATAAGTGGCACCAGTTTCCAAAGCACTTCAATGTGTTATATAATCTATACCTATGGATCCAATTTCCCAGGGTGTACTTGGTGTTGTCGCTAGTCAGAATGTCTCACAAAAAAAGCACCTGGCCAGTGCGGCCATAATCGGAACACTGGCCGGGATGGCTCCCGACCTCGACGTGTTGATCACATCGGACATGGACCCACTGCTCTCCCTGGAATATCATCGCCAGTTTACGCACTCCCTGATATTCATTCCCATAGGTGGCTTTCTGTGTGCCCTGTGTTTCCACCTTATTTCCCGGCACTTTGGACTTAGCTTCGGAAAAACACTATTGTATTGCATCGCAGGATATGCGACACATGCCTTGCTGGACGCCTGCACGTCCTACGGAACCCAGCTTTTCTGGCCATTTAGCGACCACCGGGTTTCGTGGAGAAATATCTCCATCATTGACCCCTTGTTTACCCTTCCCATGGTCATCCTAGTCGTGATAGCGGCGATCAGGAAAACTCTTGTTATGGCTAGAGTCGCCGCCATCTGGGTACTGGTCTATCTGTGCTTTGGATTGATTCAACAGGAACGAGTGGAACACGTCGGCTGGCAACTGGCTCAATCCAGAGATCATCACCCAGTACAACTGGAAGCCAAGCCAGGCTTTGCTAATCTGCTACTATGGAAAGTGATCTACGAAACCGACGACCGATATTACGTCGATGGCATACGGGCAGGGTTGCAACCGAAAATTTATCATGGAGAATCCATCGTCAAGCTGGACGTAAAGAAACATTTTCCCTGGCTAAACTCCCGTTCTCAACAGGCCCGCGATATTGAACGGTTCCGCTGGTTTTCCAATGGCTTCGTCTCCGTTCATCCACATTATCCCAATCGCATAATTGATATCCGGTATTCTATGCTGCCCAACGAAATAAAAGCACTGTGGATGATTGAACTAAATCCTGATGCCAGCCCAAGCAGCCATGTAAAATACACCCATGTACACAACAATAAGGATATCGACACCACCTGGGAGAAGTTCCGACTCATGCTTCTGGGAAGAGACCTGAATTATAAAACACAATAGAAAATTTTCAAAAGGCTTTAATCTAAAAAAACGGCTTAAGTTTATAAACATGCCAATTTTGCTTTCAGTAAGTAAAAAAGGTCCGTTTCCCGCAACTTTAGCACAATACAGACATATATAAGTTATATCATATTAGCGTAACCAGCTTTGCAGGGACTTTTTTGAGGCTTAAGGACATGCCTTAACAACGATAGTTGAACCACAATTACATGTCCTACAGTCTATACAAGAATTTGTAGAGGCGCAATTTGTTGTAGCAGACGCGACAGTTTTTATACCTTTACTTTCACCTACTTGTTTACAAAAACTATGACACTGATTATCAACATACTGTACCCAGTTTGATTTATTTTCACTATTGCAAAATTTTTTACCTCCTATCTTCTTATATGCATAAGTAGGTGTACATTCGTTACCAGCATTGTTGTTGTTGTTACCAGCATTGTTATCATCATCGTTATCATTATTATTGAGGTTATTAATTGTCAAACCGTCCATCTTTGATGACAAATCGTCTATCTTTTTAAGTATCTCGTTTACTTTTGTTTCAAATGTATTATGAGATATTAAGTGACCGTCATCAGATGGATCATAGCAATCAAGAGCACTGCAAGCATCCACCGGAGAACCTGTATATTTCACATTACAAACATAAAGGTAACAGCCGCTAGTGTCACTTGAAGTACAAGGGTTACTGCCCCTTGTGGATAACATTTTTAAACCATGCCTTTTAAAATAAACTATCAATTCCCTTTGATCTGTTGTTATTTCTTTTAAACTTATTTTTTGTATAGAAAAATAATCTTTAAAATCCGAACCAGGACTTAATGAATAAGAATCAACATTTAAGGAAGTAACTATCTTTGTATTTGCCATTTTGGGATCATTTGAAAGGGTGTTAAAATCCAAATTATTAAAGCAATTGTTCATTCAAAGCAGAATGAATAGCTATCCTTAAATCCCCTTCAGATTGAATATTATTAGCTGTCTTTACAGAAAGCAATTGAGATTCAATCATCTTAAAAGAACCTATGGCCAATATTGTAAAAAGACCTGTAGCGATAATTATCTCAATTATTAAGAACCCATTTTTATTATATTTAAGAAAATGAGAGACATACTTAGACTTGACTTTTATATTATTTTGAAACCTATAGGGGTGCATACATTCCGCCTTATTTTCTTTCACTTTAAACATAAAATATTCGAGAATATATTTCTTTTCAAGCAAGAAGATAGGTTGAGTTTATCAACAAAGCCCTTTTTCATGTCAATACATTTCTCTTGAACCTAATGTTTTTATTTATTCTGTCTCAAAAAGAAACATGTTTTACTTTAGAAAACACTCAAAACTAATAATTAATAGATATACTCACAATATGAACTATATGAATAGAATTCTTTTTCCCGATTTCGTTTTAAAAATTTTCAAAAAGAGATTTTTTCCTTACTGAAGTAATGAGAAGTTGACGAAATATTTATGAACTCTTTAATAATAGAACACAACAGGGATAATAGGGACCAGGAGTTTCTCTTCCTTTAAACTTTGTCCAATAAGGTATGATGGGAGAGAGGGGAAAGAGTGGGTTTTAAGCCTAAAACGATAGACATTGCAAATCACTTTATTTTTTTGTAGGATACTTATCTGATCCGATTAAATTCTCCGCTTTCACGCGGACACAGTTTTGAGGTGTTTCACATAAATGAGGATAACAATTCTTCAGAAAAGAATAAGACTCAAAAGTGAGTTCGGCTTTGCTACAGAGCGGCTGAAAGTTGCTCTGTAGCAAAACGCATGTCTGAACTTTTTGAGTCTTATTCTTTTCTGAAGAGCTTATACCACTGATCTTACTTGATCCCCGTTTCCGCGAGGACATGTTTTGAGGTTTCTATAAGCTCCTCTCCGCACGATAAACACAAAAAAAAGGAAAGTAAGACTGGAGCAAGTTAACCTATGAAACAACAAATCAAAGTTCCCTCTGTGGGGGAATCTGTTACCGAAGCCACCATTGGTGAATGGCAAAAGAAAAATGGCGATTATGTCAAACAAAATGAAGTATTAGTGGTCATGGAGACAGACAAAGCCTCTATGGATCTGGTAGCAGAACAAAGTGGTCAGCTCAATATTTTCAAACAAGAAGGAGAGGATGTAAAAGTAGGTGAAGTGATTGCTGAACTGGACACCTCTATATCACCTCCTGCTTTAGAAAAAGAACAACCAACACAAACTCAAAAAGCTCTTTCTAACTCAAATAGCCATACAACTTTTGATTCTCCATCCCAAAATCAGGAAAAACAAGCATTACCCTCTGATAAAACACTTATAGATAACTTCCTGAAAAAAGATAAACCCAATACCTCAACTCAAAAATCATCTTTGCACTCCATGAACCAAAACCTTTCCCCGTCTGTTAGAAAACTCATAACGGAAAACAAGCTCAATCCAGATCATATTACAGGTCAGGGGCCTGGCGGTCGTATTACAAAAGGAGATGTACTGTCCTTTATCCAAAACCGGGCTTCCAAAACCACCTCTTCCCCTTCCGAAAAACCTCCATCAAATATACCGGACAGGTCAGGAATTGGCACTCTTCGCACTCCGTTCCTTCCCCATAAGAATACAGAAGCCACGACATTCAAACAAGCTCAGTATAAAACAACACGCAAGAAAATGAGCACCATCCGAAAACGAATTGCTGAACGACTTGTAAAGTCTCAGCAAAGCACAGCCACTCTTACTACTTTCAACGAAATTGATATGTCCAAAGTAATAAATCTGCGTGCTCAATATAAAGAAGCTTTTCAAAAAAGACACCAGGTTAAACTTGGTTTCATGGGTTTTTTTATCAAAGCAACAATTCATGCTTTACAAGCTTTCCCTAGGGTGAACGCCTTTATTGAAGGAGATGAGATGGTGTATAATCACTCCTGCCACATAGGAGTAGCTGTCAGTACAGATAGAGGTTTAGTTGTTCCCGTTATTCACGAAGCCGATCACAAAGGAATGGCGGAATTGGAAAAAGCCGTTCTCTTTTATGCGGAAAAGGCACGGGATGGTAAAATTAGCCCAGACGATTTGATGGGAGGGACTTTTACCATTAGCAACGGAGGGGTCTTTGGATCCCTTATGTCCACACCTATTTTAAACCCTCCCCAAAGCGGGATTTTAGGCATGCATAAAATTGAAGAAAGACCTGTTGTTGTAGATGGACAAATACAAATTAAACCGATGATGTATATAGCTTTATCTTACGATCATCGCCTGGTGGATGGAAAAGAGTCTGTCGGTTTTTTACTGAAAATCAAAGAATGCGTGGAAGACCCTATCCGTTTAATAATGGATGTTTAATCATCAAAAAACTCAGGAGGAAAAGAAAATATGTCTGCTTATAATTTAATAGTAATAGGTTCCGGGCCAGGAGGTTATACAGGGGCTATTCGAGCAGCTCAACTAGGATTAAAAACGGCCGTAGTGGAAAAAGACAAAAACCTTGGAGGAACTTGCTTGAATGTAGGTTGCATTCCTTCCAAAGCTCTTTTAGATTCTTCTGAGCATTATCACTTTGCCAAAGAGGAAATGATCCATCATGGAGTTAAAACTTCCTCTGTTTCCTTAGATCTAACAACCATGATGAACAGAAAAAGTAAAATCGTAAAAGAATTAACGGGCGGTATTCAATATTTGTTAAAAAAAAACAAAATTGACCGGTTCGAAGGGGTTGGGTCTTTTCTCTCTCCTCAAAAAATACAAATTAAAAATGGTTCTAAAACTCAGGTAATAGAAGGAAAAAACATTATCCTGGCCACTGGCAGCATCCCCAATGATCTCCCCGGTATTCCCTTTGATGGTAAAAAAGTGATCTCCTCCACAGAAGCTCTGAGTTTAAATAAGGTACCTAAAACCCTTTTAATCGTAGGAGGAGGCTATATTGGGCTGGAGATGGCCTCGGTCTGGTCCCGCCTGGGCACAGAAGTAGTGGTACTGGAATACGCAGATCGGCTCTGCCCGACTATGGATCAAGAACTGTCTAAAAATATTTTAAAGGTATTACAAAAACAAAAAATAAAGTTTCTATTAGAAAGCCAGGTTCAAGAAATAAAAACCACAAAAAAAGAAGTAGAGCTATTTTATAAAAGTAAAACCGGGGACAAGCTTTCCTTAAAAGGAGATCATGTCTTACTAGCGGTAGGTCGTCGCCCCTATACAAAAAATTTGAATCTGGAAAAAGCCCACATTCAAACGGATGAACGGGGTTTTGTGCAAGTAGATTCTAAATGGAGAACTTCCCACTCTCATATTTTTGCCATTGGTGATCTTATTGGGGGGGCTATGCTCGCTCATAAAGCAGAAGAAGAAGGGGTCGCTGTAGCTGAAATTATCGCCGGTCAAGCTGGCCATGTTCACTACGAAACAGTGCCCTCTGTTATTTACACATGGCCAGAAGTAGCTAGTGTAGGTAAAACGGAAGAACAATTAATTAAAGAAAACATTCCTTACAAATCCGGCAAATTCCCTTTTACAGCCAACGGAAGAGCTAAAGCTTTAGGATTTACGGAAGGTTTTGTAAAAATTCTAGCAAACACGAATACAGATCTTATCTTAGGTGTACATATATTAGGCCCTAGAGCCTCTGATATGATAGCGGAGGCTGTGGTAGCAATGGAACTGGGTGCCAGCAGCGAAGACTTAGCCCGAAGCTTCCATGCCCATCCCACTTTATCGGAAGTAATGAGAGAAGCCGCCTTAAATGTGGACAAAAGAGCTAGACAAATTTAAAACTATACAAACCGATAAAATATAAACTATATTATACATCTCTTATTTGAATAATACCCTTTCAGTATAAACAAAGAAGGAGTTATGTTGGATATAAAAACCACTATTTTAATTACAGAAGAACAGATACAAAAAAAGATCAAGGAGATAGCCCTATCTCTTAACAAAAAGTTTAAAAACGAACAGGTGATTGCTATAGGAACTTTAAAAGGGGCTTTTGCTTTTTACTCGGACCTGATACGCTCCCTTTCCTGCCGGGTATTATGCGATTTTTGTGAAACATCCAGATACGGAAAAAAAAAAGAACCTTCAAAAGAAGTAAAATTAACCATGGATACCACTTTAAATATATCAGGAAAACATATCCTATTGGTAGAAGATATTGTGGATCAAGGATATACTTTGAACTTCCTACAATCTCACCTCAAAAATCATAATCCCTTATCCCTCACAACTGTTGTTCTCATCGCTAAACCTCAAAAAATAAGAGAAAGAAAATGCCAGGTGGACTATATTGGTTTTGAAGTGGAAGCCTCTTCCTTTCTAGTGGGATATGGTCTGGATTATCAAGAACAGTTTCGTCACCTTCCCTATATAGCGGAAATTCAGAGTCTCAACTAACTATCTCTTGATCCTCAAAAAAGAAACCACCTTCAAAAGATAAGGGAAGTCTTAAAAAGAGAGCTATTTTCACTTACAGAAGATGCTTACAAAAAAACTTTACCGTATCCCTTCTAATTAGAAGGTTCTGAAAAAGTCCCAACAATTTGATTTGATTTATATTTTTTTATTTTAAATGAGTAATCTTTATAGATTTTATCGCAGTTTACCAATTAAAACCCTTTGGGTTATGGTTTTCTTCAGGAGAGAACCAGGATTTAAAAGGCTCGGACATGCGTTTTGCCACAGAGCGACCGGTGGTCGCTACTGTGTCAAGGGCCTAACTCGCTTTTAAAGCCTGTTCTCTCCTGAATTTTTTCATTGGGTTTAAAGAGATAAATTTATCATAGATTTTCCTCAGTTTACCAATTAAAACCCTTTGGGTTTATCTCTTCCCCTGGTTGTTTTTTGTATAAGTTCGCCAATTAAAACCCTTTTGGATTTAGGCATGGATTTTGCATATCTGGTTTTTAAAAAACTATGGTATTATAAAGAAAGGAGATGAAAATGAGTAAATCCACAATATCACCAGCAAATGAGATTTGGAGTCTTATAAGAGAGACCCAAAGGAATTTAAAGCGGTTTTCGGCAGAAGCAGAGAGGCGGCAGGCGGAAGCAGAGAAGCAAAGGGCTGAGGAAAATAGGCAACAGGCTAAGCGATGGGCGGAAGCAGAGAAGCAAAGAGCTGAAGAAAAGAAGCAACAGGCTAAGCGATGGGCGGAAGCAGACAGGCGAAAAGCTGAAATAGATCAAATAATCAAAGATCTCTCGGCGGAAAATAAAAAGGTCAACGAGGGTTTAAAAAAGGCGAAAGAGCTTTTTGAAACCCAGTGGGGCAAACTTATGGAAAGCCTTGTAGAAGGGGACCTGGTAAAAGTTTTAAATGAAAGAGGCATAGATGTTAAACACACTTACATGAATATAAAAAGAGAGCACGGTGAGGATCGTTACGAGTATGACATTGTAGCCGGTAACGGAGACGAAGCTGTGGTGGTGGAGGTAAAAACCACTTTAAAGGTACAACATATTAAGTATTTTTTAGAGGGTTTAAAGAAGTTTAGTGATCGTCTTTCATCTTATAGGGGTAAGGTTATTTATGGAGCTGTGGCCTATTTAAGAGCGGATGAATCGGCCAGTAAATATGCGGAGAGGCAGGGTTTGTTTGTGATAAAAGCGACGGGGAACAGCGCTTATCTTATCAATAAGGAGGGCTTTGAGCCTAAAGTTTTTTCTTAATGTACCAATGTCCCCGGTTTAACCCCTGTGACTGCGAGGACAAGCTTCGCGAAGAGCAGGGGTCAAACAGGGCCTGTTTCTTCTATCTGATTATGGGGTGGGTTGTGCTACTTGCATTTCATTTAAAACCGGGTCTTGTTCGGCATCTTTAACTAACCTTTTTTTTCTGTGTTCGTTACACCACATACATAGGTACTCCATATTCGTTTGAATAGAAGAGGTAGGTGTACTAGTACTACTAGGAATCCCTGAATTCGGGAAACTGATAAATGTATTTATGGGTGCCTGGCTTAGTGCTCTATTAGCTGCAACATGATGATACAGTAATTGACTGCTACTTATAAAAAATTCTTGAGTCTCCTTGAAAGAGGACATGCCAGCTCTCCAAGAGTCTTGGGAATTGTAGTCTAGAGAAACAGGTCCTGGATTTGTTGGTGGATCGGTTGATGGCGGTGTAGATAACATGTCTTTTTCTATACTAGCTATCTTATTCATAAGCCTAGTAGTATGGAACTTACTACTATCATCCTCATCTTGGTTGTACATCTTGGTGATGTAATCACCATTTGAGGGGTCTGTTCTCAATTCTATATCATCATCATCACCAATTATTTTTCTCAAACTAGTGTAATCAGGCTTATAAATTGTTCCTTCTATGTCAGCATCTGAGGGTGTATTAATAGTTATCTTTTCCTCTATGTCAAGACCACTAAAGTATTTATTACTTATTCTCTCTTTTTCCGCCTTTAGTTCTAAATATTGGTCATGGTGTCTTTTTGCGATTTCAGTGGTTAATAGTGATGCAAAATGCTCCTCTTTTACACTATCAGTCCACGGTTGATTATTGACTTGGTTTATTCTTTCGAGTAAATCAGTGTTTACGATAGTGTGTGTATAATCAAATGTTCCTGCATTGTGCTTCATTTTTTCTGTAAACTCCGCCATTGTTATTTCTCCCGATTTTGCTTTTAGGATGTTTAACATTGGTCCATTGAAAAGCCCTAACTTTCTATTCGAATTGTAATTTGTGATTTTTAATACTGTTAGCATATAGTTGTTCAGATCATCTATTTTGTTTCCTTGTTCTACTATATTCTTTACATATTTGTAGTTCTCTTCTAGCTTATTAAATTCAGTTTGTACTTGATTTACTCTTGTTTGAGCCTCAAAAACAGCTACATGTGCCCTATGTTTAGCTGCACTTTCACTAGAACAGCTGCAAGTGGGGCAATCACAGTAGTAGTCGTCATCGTCGGGGTCTCGTGGAGGGCAGGAGCAGGTCCAGCAGGGAGCCATACAACTGCTATAAGCGGCTTGCGCTGAGTTATAAGCGGCTTGCGCTACTGCTAAATCGGCTCTTTCTTTATCTAAAGTTTCTTTCAAGCTCTCGTATTGTTTTTCTATAGACTCTAATTTGTCTTTCATCGTCTCTAAAGCTTCTTTGTATTTCTTCACCCTCAGTACTGCAGATTGGATTGTGCCTTTTCCACTGTCAGCAGCTCGTCCGGCACTTGCAAAGGCACTCATAGCACTGCCACCGCTACCCCCACTGGTACCACCCCCACTGCTGCTACCGCCACTGGTACCGCCTCCGGTAGTGGAGCTACTACTACTCACCTGGACACCGGCAATAGCTATCTGTACAGCAGGAGGAGTGCAAGTACTGGCCGAATATAAAATACACTGCCTGTCAGGGTTACATTTTTGATCTAAATCAGTTTCTGATTCATCCCAACTTTTCCAGTATTTTTCACATTGAGCCGCTTGAGAATAAACACCATAGCAACTTTTAATCTTATTATCCTTGTCTATATTCACATATAAGGGAATACGTAAATTTAAGTTCTTATAATTGAAAAACAGCTCCCCTTTTTGTTGAGGCAGCCAAACCTCTAAATCCGCTTTGTATGTATAAAAAATGTCACTCGAACCAGCTAACTGCTTATCATTTGTAAAACCATTGTTTAATAACAAAAACTTGCTGTTCTCTATGTCCTTCATGTTTTGTATAAATTTTTGCTCCTTCAATATAGTAGATTCTATATTCACATCTATTTTAGATTGAGCAGGATCAAACATTTGATCTTTAAGAGCAGAAGTACATACATCTGGACGGCTCATTAATGATCTTAGAGACAAGGTCAGTAACTGGTATTTTGAAAACTTGTTTTTCGTAACCTGGCTTTCGTGTGTGTATTTTATGACTTTATAAGTAGATATACCTACCACACTGGCTAAAGCCGTTGACATAGCTAGTAACAAAATCATTCCGCCTTTATTGCTTTTTAACATCATCCTCTCCTCCTTTTTTTTTACTTACTTATTTACTTACTTATTTACTTATTTACTTTTACTTTCTTTTACTTTCTTTTTATTTCCCTTAGCTTATGTTCTTACTCTTGTTGGTTCATGGTGTTGTTTCTGATATATCACTCAACCGGATCACAATCGGACCAAATTCCTCCTCAATCAACTTATTCATGGTGTTGTCCCTGGCATATCACACTTCACACAGAAATAGACTTTTCCCTC
>JAPPLY010000060.1:3474-9431 GCA_028819305.1 Bdellovibrionales bacterium | reverse complement strand
TTATGCAGGATGTACTGGAAATTGTCAAAGAAAAAGGCCGTTGGGAAGGACGACAAGAAAGAAACAAGGAAGTTGTTCTAAATATGCTTAAGAAAAAGTTAGATATTTCTGTTATTACTGAAGTGACAGGCTTATCTGAAAAAGCAATCAGAAAACTAAAAAATGGTTCTTAATACTTTCACTTTTTCTTGCAATAATCTTTTTGAGCGGCAAAGTAAAATTTTTTACTTTGCCGTATCTGAATGGAAATTCCGACATTCCTCCGGTAGTTGCTTTTCCATACCTATGTTTTCTAAAACACTATAAGCAAGGGCTGTTCCAAAAACTGGTTCACAAATATCAAATATATATCCTCCTGAGTGACGCGCAAAATTTATAAGTTCATTAGACTCACTTGCCTCATCTATACGCTTTTGTGTAAAAGCGTGCAGTAATTGAGATCCTATGGCCAGGGTTGGTTCTACTGACCAAAATCCATATAATCCTCCTAATCCATAAATAGATCCTACTTTAGAGACTCCTTCCACTCCTCTGGATACAACATCCCCAGTGGTTGTAATACAATCATTTTTATTTCCCGAATCAGTTACCACTAAACTTATAAACTCATCTTTATCATACTTCCCATAAACAGAAGCTAATGCTGTTTGAGCATCAGTGCCAGAATCAGAAAAAGTGCCTTCTTCGTCTTTTGATGTGGATATAATAACTATAGCTAAAGAAGCATACCCTCGTAAAAAAGAATCCCCTCTGCTTTTGATGGCACTGTGTTTTTCCATAAAACCCCTAATTGCACTTAAAGGTTTAGGCTTTCCCTCATGGCAATAAGGAGGAGCGGAACAGCCGCTCTTTAAAGAAACCGTATCAGAAAATATAGTTTCATAATTTTTTATATTAGGGGTAATAAATTTTTTAACAGATGTTTCTCCATTTATTTCCAAATTTATTAATTCACCTAAGGTATTTGTAGAGGTATCCCCATCTACACCTGATATGACACCCGCTCTCCAATCCGCTGATTTTACACATTTTAAAAATTGATTCAGATTAGATGTAATTTGAGGGTTAAACTCCTGCCCCTTAGGGGAGTTATCTAAAACGATTAACACATCAGAGGGTTTATTATTTAGTAGGTCTATATCACCATATTGCTCACATTTATGATCTCCCTCCTCAATACAATTCCAGGAAGAAAGATAAATATCAGAGCAATTAAAAAAGCATACCCCGATTATAGTAGTAATAAATATAGACCCACATCTACGTCCTATACTATAAAAATTATTCCACTTCATATTATCGTTTTCGGAAATACAAACAGAATAATTGAAAATATTGGACTGTTATCAGTAGTTTGTTTTTTGATAATACAGACTTTATACTTGTTTAAATAATATTTTTATTTATAAACTTTTTAGAGAGAGCTTATAAAGCCATCCGGCATTGGATATAAAATAAAGCTCTGAATTTATTACTGATACAACGGGCTTTGCAGACATTCCCGTTCCAAAATGAAAAGATTGTAACTCTTCTCCTTTATCTATAGATATAAATCGTAAAGCACCAGAATACTCTCCATAAACTAAAACATCCTTATATAAAACAAGAGAAGTTGCTATAGATTCAGGAACTTTATGACGCCAAATCTCTTTACCGGATTTTTGATCTAAAGCGATTACATACCCATCATAAGAGGGGTAAAATAAAGAAGAACCAAATAAAAGCAGATCACCATGCGAACCTTTAGCGGTTTTCCATATTACTTTACCTGTTTTTTGATTCAAACAATAAAGCCCTGACTCCAAACCAGAAGCATATAAACAAGCTTTCCCCAAGACAGGATCAGATAGAGCGGAAGTGAAACGACTGTCTGCTTCAGATAACTCCCTCTTCCATTTTAGCCGGCCTTTCTGATCCAAAGCAATTAAAGTGTCATCACTCACTTTAAAGTAAATAAATGTATCACTAACAAGAGGACGGGCGACCCCCTCTACAGTAAAGTCCGCTGATCTTACCGGTATGGAATACATCCAAATATTTTCACCTGTTTTTTTATTTAAACAATAGATTTTATTGGAAGAGGAAAAATAAAGTCGCCTTCCTTTTACGACTGGCGCACTCACATTGGTTAGACCTGTACGGTATTTCCATAAAATTTTACCCGTATCTAAATGAAGAGCATACATGACTCCATCGGCTCCTCCAAAGAACACAAAACCATCAAATACGGCAGGGTTTCCCGCCAGCCCCCCTTTAACCGGAAAAAACCACCTTTTTTTTCCTTTATTGAGGATATAAGCAGTAATGCCATTTACTTTATTCCCCTGTACTATTAATCCCGTAGAACTAAACCTATTAGGCATTATCCCCGTTTTCACGGGGACAAGCTTTTCCGTACTTTTTGTTTCTTTTCTCCGGGCAACCAAGCCTTTAAATTCGGCATTTTCAGACACTCTTGGTATAAGAACAGGACTTATAGATTGTAAAATAGAAGGACGGGTAAAATCTTTTGGAAAAGTTTCCTGAATCCAGATTTTTTTTATAGAAAAAAAAGGTTTTTTATTTTTACCTTTATTCCCTCCTTGAGAGGATTTAATAGACTGTACAGAATAACAAGAAGAAAAGAATAAAAAAATAAATATAAAACACCTCATCAACATAGTATCTATTCCCCTGAGTTTTGATTTACCGGATTATTATTTTGTTTTACTTCTCTTTGAGCCTCATCCTTTTTTTTTAATTTTGTATTATCTTCCTTTGTTGTATTGGCTGGTCTTTTTATTTTGTACTTTCATCAAATTTAAGTAGCGTACAGCTTTGTCACCAGCTTTAGTGTCTAAAAACTGATCCTTGATTTTTTTGTATGTTTCTTCAGCCTGATTCTGCTTACCTCTTTCTTCGTAACAAAGGGCTATATTCAAGAGGGCTTCCGGCCAAAACCACTGCGCTTTTTTCTCGTTCACAATGAACTGAAAACTTTTAATCGCTTCTTCATATTTACCTTTATTCATCAAGTAGGTCCCCAACTGAAAATGAGCTATAAAGCCTATTAGATTTCTTTTTAAATAAGGTTTAGCCGCATCGAGAAGATTTAAAGCCTCCTCTTTTTTCTTATATTGATATAAAAAGTGAGCCATTTCCACCGCGGCAGACAGGCCAGCAGGTTTCGAAATCCATTTTTTAATGACACTTATGTACTTTTGGGAAGATTGATCCATTTCCGCACTATATTCCGCTTTTTTAATCTGGCCAAAAAAGTTTTTACCACTATCCATACTCATGATATCGCCACCAGCTTTTTGTTCGGCTATAATTAATTCTTTTCTGGCTTGATATAAAAAATCAGAAGCTTTTTTATTTTCTTTCTTTTGCCAATAAAAATAAAAAAGAAAGAATCCGAAAATAAGCAGACCGGAGATAACCATAATTAAGACCGGCTTAAAATACTTTTGTGTCAAAATACTGGATTTTTTAATAAATAAAGCGAGAGGGTCCCGCTCTTCTTTTTCAGGTATTGTTTTTCTAGCCATGTTGATTATCTCCGTTGCCCCTATGACCTATATGTCCTTTTTCATAAGAGAATAGGGGGTAAAAGCGAGGAGCGAAGAACGATAGGTATAACCCAGTTGTCATAATTTCCTTTGGATTCGGTTGTTGGCAATTTCGATAGCCACATCTGTAGGGTTTTTTCTCTCTTCCTCTGAGCGAGTGAAAATCTCTTTTAATACATGGTATATTTTGGCGATTCGTTTTTGCACTTCCTCTTTTGTATAAGAACCTTGTGATTCCACAAAAACATTAATAACCCCCCCGGCGTTAATGACAAAATCCGGAGCGTACAGAATGTTTTTTTTCCGTAGATCATATTCTCTTTCTAATTTATCTAATTGATTATTAGCCGCCCCGGCAATAATGGAGCACTTTAACCTCTTTAATGTTTCTACACTAATCACGGAACCTAAAGCACAGGGAGAAAAAATATCACAGTCTTCATCATAAATGTATTGATGGTCCACTACCTTTACTTGGGGATACTTCTCTTGAAAATCTTTAGCTTTCCGCTCAAAAATATCACATATACTAATCTGGCACCCTTCCTTCAATAGATATTCAGCTAAATAACCCCCTACATGCCCCATTCCCTGGACAGCCACCTTCAAACCTTCCAGTGACTCTCTATTTAATTTATAAGAAACAGCTGCCTTTATCCCCACAAGAGTGCTTTGGGCTGTAAAAGGACTAGGATCCCCTGAACCTCCCATTTGCTCCGATAAGCCCGTCACAAAAGGAGTAGTAGCTCTAATATGTTGCATATCCTCCACACTGGTTCCTACATCCTCCGCTGTAATATAAACTCCATTTAAAGAGTGAATAAAGCGACCAAAAGTTTTAAACAACTCCGGAGTTTTATGTTTAGGATCACAAATAATAACCGACTTTCCCCCTCCTTGTTCCAAACCCGCGGCAGCGGACTTATAAGTCATCCCTCTTGACAATCTTAATACATCTATTAAAGCTTCCTTTTCAGAAGCATAAGGCCACATACGGCAGCCACCGATAGCGGGACCAAGAGCAGTATTGTGAATAGCAATAATACCTTTCAAGTTCACAGAAGGCTCATGAAAAAACATAACTTGCTCATGGTTGCCATATTCTTCAATATGCTGAAAAACCACTTAAGACTCCTTGAATTTATACTGAACCGGTAATAGAATTTGCGCCCTCTAAGCTCCATTTAACTTTAGGAAGAAGTTTACAGAAACCGCAAAAATCAAACCAGATCAGCATAATACTGTAATTAAACCCAAAGGCTTTGATTTTTCCAGATCTTCCAGAAATCTCAGTTTTTAATAAATGGAAAATCAACAGGAAAACTCAAACACGATTGGTATAAAACACTCTACAAAAAAAAAAACGAAAATACCAGTATGATTTTGTATAGAATCAAACTCACTTATACCAAATCAATAGTAAATTTATGAGCTTTAAAGCTTTGTTTTTTCTTATAGAAGTAATATACAGAAACTAGAAAAACCCTGCCAGGCCAGTATAACTTTATTTTTTCAGCTTTTTGAGGGTTTTTCACCGGAGTTGTAATTGGAAGTTTCCAGTGATTTTTCCATATCTCCCAAAAACAACCGGAAAGATTTTAAAAAACTATATTTTTTTGATTTACCTCTTTCCATGACCACCTTACTTATAAGTGTGTACAACAAAGGACTGAAATGGCACAGCCGCAAAAGCTTTTCTTTCCATAACCACCTTACTTATAAGTGTGTACAATTAAAACCCTTCGGCTTTAAATCGCCCCAATCAAGGATAGAGGAGGGAGCGGAAGGAGAATAACGAATAATTTTAGGTTTTTGTAATTTATACTTTCGCATTTGCCAGGCTAAAATATCTTCTATTGTATGCATAGGATGAGTAGAAAACTTAAGCACAAGAGAAATTCTTCTCCATTCTCTAAAACCTTTTTTCCAAATAAAATCTTTTGGGGAGCATAAGCCTTCTTTTAGAAAAAAACGAACTTGCTCTGTGCTGTACATCCCTTTTTGTTTAAAAGACCTATCCCCTCCGTCCCGTTTTATTAAAATCACCCAATCCTTATTGGTATTATCATCATAAAATAGCCGCCATTCAGAAGTGTCACAGGCTTTCTGCCACTGACCCTCAAAGCCTTTTTGAATACAGGTTTCCGGATGGCACTTTTCATCAAAAATCCACTTTAGTAGCTCTTTCCGAGTTAAAATAAATAAGCTGGAATTCGTATATATATGGTAATTCATTATCTATGCCTTTACTGATCACATTTGAGTTTCTATTTATTCAAAGACGGAACTCCCTGGAAAGCTCGCCAATTAAAAACCCCTTGGGCTTATTTTGGTCGGGAAAGTTAAAAACCCCCTGGAAAGCTCGCCAATTAAAAACCCCTTGGGCTTATTTTGGTCGGGAAAGTT
>JAPPLY010000060.1:0-3374 GCA_028819305.1 Bdellovibrionales bacterium | reverse complement strand
AAAAACCCCCTGGAAAGCTCGCCAATTAAAACCCCTTTGGGCTTAAACAATAAATAAAACCATTTAAAAAGCAAATACAATTACTTAAAAAAGTTTTCTTATTTAAAATGTGGTCAACCAAAGGAAAAAAATGAGTTCGGCCCTTGAGCACAATGCAACTGACAGTTTCACCTTATGATAAAGTGGGGTTTTGCCTCTTAATTTGGAACATGCCCCCCTTTACTTGAATAATCACTTTGTGGCAAAACGCATGTCTATCTCTCTTTTTGGTAATAATTTTGAATGAAAGAAACTATTTTCTATCTAATAAAATTTCTTTAAAATGACAAAATTATAAATAAAAATTAAATTGTTAGGATTTTTTCAGAGACAACTTATTATTCATAGCGTTATACTAAGGTTCATGGTGACTTAAGAGGTTTATTTCTAGCCATGGTGAGTATCTCCATTGCCCCTATGAAACTTATATGTCCTTTTTCATAAGAAAATAGAGGGTAAAAGTGAGAGTTCGGCTCCCCGCTTTCGCGGTGACAAGCTTGAGCACAGAGCAACCACAGGTTGCTCTGTGGCAAAAGGCATGCTTATCCTTGTGAAGCTTGTCCTCGCGAAAGCAAGGAACGAAGATCTAAGCTTTTTAACTCCTATTTCTTTCCTGAAGAATCTATATCTCTATTGCAAAAAAAGTGAACAAATCAAAATCTATAAGTAACCTATTCTCACCTGAAGAATCTACCTTATATTATATGGTTGTGTATAAAAAAATAACACAGTATAATCCTTAAAAATCTAAAGCCTATAACCTATAATTATGAAAAAAAATCTTTATATTATTTGTATTTGCTCATTTATTGCTGTTGGGTTTCATCTGTATTTAAGTTCCCGATCTTATTCTCTATCAGCAGATAGAGTAGGAGAATCCACCATCTGCCATATCAACAGCTCTTTGAATTGCGATAATGTTCTGGCTTCCCAATATTCTGAATTAGCTAATATTCCTCTTTCTAATTGGGGCTTTGCCACCCATCTACTGATCGCCTTATTATCTCTTACATTACTGATAAGTTGGGCTGAAAAGCCTGCTCTCCTTTGGGTATCCTTAAGCTCCCTTAGCCTCATTTCCGCCTTGGCTTCCTTAGTTATGATGGGTATTTCTGCTTTCGTACTCCATGTTTTTTGTCCTTTTTGTATTATTTTATATTTGCTTTCTTTCATTATTGTTGTTTGCACCTTGTTTTCGGCTAAACTTTCTATTTCTATTGTATCCTTAAAAGAAGCGCGCCTGTTTCTTCCCTCTATTTTTCTTGTTCTGATCCTGATAAGTTTTATATCTCATCTCATTTTTGCAAACACCTATAATGTACAATCAGCCAAGAAAACAGTAAAACTCAATATGATGGATTGGAAGTCATCCCCGGTAAAATCCACGGAAGAACAAGCTCTTTTAACGACAGGCCCACCTAAAGAAAAAACCATTATTACTATTACGGAGTTTGCCGACTTCTTATGTTCTTATTGCCGGAACAGTTACTATCTTTTAAAAATATTAAAATCGGCTCAACCTCAAGTGCGAATAGAATACTTCTCTTTTCCATTAGATGAATGCAAAAGCACAAAAGCTTCCTGCACCCTTACCAAAGCGGTATATTGCGCTGAAAAACAAAATAAAGGCTGGAGTATGCATGACATAATATTTGATAATCAAAAACGATTTATACCTTTAAAAGATAAGCAAAAAGCTCTAAGCCTAGTAAAAGAACTAAGCCAAGATTTATCATTACAATGGGATCAATGGTCTAAATGTATTAAATCCCCTGCCGCTCTTGAATTTACAAAGAAACAAATTAAAGCGGGAAAAGACATGAATATTACCGGCACTCCTTCCTTGTTCGTGAACGGAAAAAGAATAAGTAACAGATATTTTACCAAAACACTATCAGCGATTCGCCATCATCTCGAAAAACAAAATCCCAAAAAACAATACATTGAATAGTTACTCACATACGCAAGTGTCAGGGTTAAATATTCTACTCACACAATTATAACACTTCCTGCATTGCCCGTGCCATGTCTTAGTAGGTGGACACATACAGGCACAAGATTGGTGCCGCCACATCCGCCCACCAGTACAAGTACACCTGGAGCATCGTGACGACCAAGTGTAACCCATGTTTCAGGTTGCACATGATACATATCTTTCAGGTTGCACAATCCTGTAATCTCCTTATCAAAAAAGTTACTTAACAATCCCTAAAAAATAGCTCTTATTCAAAATTTCCCCAACAAGAGGAAAAATGAGTTCGGCTTTGAGCACAATGCGACAGAAAGCTTCACCTTACGATAAAATGAGGTTTTGCCTCTTAGTTTAAAATAGGGAAAGAAGTTACTTTGAACAGTCGCTTTGTCCCGACTTCGACACAATACGATGCAACAAATGAGTAATTTCAAATACTTATGATTTTTTCTGTGCCACACATTTTTAAGATTATGTTAAGAAACAGGGGTGATCTGAGAGACTCTTTTAAGATTAAAAGCCTCATATATTTGCTTTATAGGTTCACTATACTTGGAAGGCATACGGTAAAGCTTCTTTGTTTTCTGATCTTCTATGAGTGAGTACTGGTCTCTCTTTAAAACCTCACGCATCTTCTGTAAGCTGAACTTAAGCCCCCTTTGCTCCATACGATGCTTCATCGTATAGGAGAGGGAGTAAGCTAAAAAACATATAGCTATATGAGCCTTTATCCTCTTTTTTTTCCAATGATAAACGGGTCTCATTTTAAGGCTGTGTTTGCACACACGAAAAGCTTCCTCTATCTTCCAAAGCTGTCTGTAACGGGTGAGAAGCTGATGAGCGGACTGATTATCTATGTTGGTTACCACTCCATGAAGGCCATCCCACTTACTATCTTCTTTGATCTTTTGCTCATTTAAGCGGGCCTTTAGTCTTCTCCACTGTGATGTATTTTTTAGTCCCATAATTACTGATAAGGCTCTTTATAGGTATCTGATTGTTTTTTACCTTTTTCATCAAACGCTCAATGAGTCTTTGTCTATCCTGTTTATTCTTCTTAGCTCTCCTCTTAGAGTAACTCACAATGAGCCTTCTCTTTTTATGCTCAAACTCCTTTATCCACTGAAACTCTTCTGCTACTAAGGCTGGCTTATACTCCTGACTTCTTAATATTTCCTCTCTTTTGGCTTTAGGAAGAGATTTTATCTTAGCCGCTACCACATACTGAAGACCCTCCTCTTCCATAAGCTTAAGGTTTTGATCATTAAACATAGCTCTATCTGCTACAATAACAGCCCTGTTGACAGTTGTTGATCTTTATTAGTACCTTCTATAATGGTATGGAACTTAAGCTGCTCATATA
>JAPPLY010000018.1 GCA_028819305.1 Bdellovibrionales bacterium | reverse complement strand
AGAGTCCATACAACAGATGATGAGAAGTAATCTTCAAGCTTTTTCCACTGCCAAGAGATCAGAAGTGGAGAAGACTATAAAATATATTGAAAATCTTATTGGAAAAAATAAAGTAAAAGAAAAAATGAAAACAGATTTATATAGTGTTAATAGATTAAAACAGTTTCAACTAGAACAATGGGAACGGGAATGGGGTAGGGATACTCTGATAACAAACTTGAAGCGATACAATTGGCAGTATCTTTTATATTCATATTCACCTGATACAGTCTCTTCTGAGAAACAATGTATGAGAGGATTTCAGTTATAAAGCTGTACTTATAAATGTTCTTTATTCCCGAAAACCTTCCTCTGCAGTAGGCAAGTCCCTCGCCGGGCATTAAAAAAAAGGGAAAGGGATAAAACCTCTTTCCCTTTTTTTAGCCAAGATTTTAAACCTGAAATTTTCAAACAGGATCATCATTATAAAAAAGACTTTTGAAAAAGCTTGCGGTGGTAAGTGATAGCAAAGCGGTGAGCCTCATCACGTAAGTGTGTTAAGATACGGAGAGCTTCTGAATGGGGATGAAAATAAAGAGCGTTTTTTCTTCCGGGAAGAAAAAACTTTTCACCACTGGACTTCACTTCTTTTGCTGTAAAATCCGATGGTACTCTCGCCTTAGCCATAGCCACTACAGCAATATCCTCTCTCCCCGCTTCTTTTAAAGCCTGTAAAGCTTTTGTTAATTGCCCCTTTCCTCCATCCACAATGAGTAAATGGGGAGCAGGGTATTCTCTATGTTTGAAACGACGATCTAAAACCTCTTTCATACTGGCAAAATCATCTACGCCTTCCACTGTTTTTATTTTGTACCTTCTGTAATCCTCTTTTCTAGGTATTCCTTCGTGAAACACAACATGAGAGGCTACTTGTTTTTGACCTTGAAAGTGGGAAATATCAAAACATTCCATTCTTTCTGGTAAGCACTTTAAACGAAATTTTTTCTGAATATCCTTTAAAGCTTGAAGGAAAGATTGTTTTTTTAAGTTTTCTTCTTTGAATCGGCTTTGAGCGTTCTTTAAAGCTATGTCCATAAGTTTTTTTTCTGTACTTCCTTTTGGCCCACGAACACAAACCGACTTCCCATGTATTTTGAAAAGAGCTTTTTCAATAGTAGAAAAATAACCTATGTACTTAGGAGAAATTAAAATCAGTTTTGGGAGCAGGTTATCCATGTAATATTGAATGATAAAAGAACAAAGTCGTTCTGGAATAAATCTAGGACTTTGATGGAAACGGGAATGATAGTAGGAGCGATGTCCGACGACAGCACCTATCCGTATATGTAAGGTTTGAAATAATATGGCTTGTTTGTCTTTATGAAAAGCTATTACATCTAGGTTGTTTTTCTTCTGACTGACCACAGATTGTTTGGCACGACAAAATTCAACAGCTTTTATACTGTCTCTTAACCGAGCTGCTTCTTCGAAGCGTTCTTGTTTAGATAATTGCTTCATTCTCCTTTCCATGTCCTTTAAAATAGCTGTGCCTGTGCCTTTTAAAAAGGACAAAGATTGTTTAACCTGCTTAAAGTAATCTATTTTATTTACTTTATTCACACAGGGAGCCGTACAACTACCTAGATAATAAGTTAAACAAGGTTTTTTTCTTCCCTTCATAAAATGATTACTACAGTCTCTAACTTTAAAGCGTGTGTTTAATAAACGAATCATCTGCCTGACAAATCCAGCATCCGTATAAGGACCAAAATAAAGTGAGCCTGGTTTTTTCACTCTTCTTTCCATATAAAACCGAGGGAAGGACTCTTCCATAGAGCAACGAATATAGGGATAAGACTTGTCGTCTTTTAGACGCACATTATAGCGGGGATTATGTTTTTTCACTAAGCTCGCTTCTAAAAGATAAGCTTCCACTTCCGTATCTGTTAATATGTAATCAATATGATGAATCCGAGGAATAAGAAACACATTTTTAAAAGTTTTTGTATTAGAAAAGTAAGACTGCACACGGGATTTTAAATTTCGAGCTTTACCAACATAAATAACATGATTATTTATATCCTTCATTAAATAAACACCACATTGAATGGGGAAGTTTTTTATTGTTTCTTTTAACAGTATTTGAGATTTTTTCATATTTTAGCTCCAGTTTGATCCCCACTGGAGTGAAAGTATAGATCCCGTTTTTACCGGCACCTGGTTCCTTACACACGATCAGGATACCTTAGTGTTTAGATAAAATAAAAACCTGTATATCTGTCTTCATAAGAGAATAGAGGGCAAAAGCGAGTTCGACTCCCCGTTTTCACGAGGACAATCTTGATTACAGAGCGGCTAGATTCCCGCTTTCGCGGGAATGACAAATTTGTGGCAAACCACATACTTGTCCTCGTGGAAGCGGGATCTGAGCTTTTTGACTCCTAATTCTCTTATGAGAAGCACTACACCCCATTGGGTATTATGTTTCCGTAACTTTTCGGCTCTCTCCTATGGCAGCCAAGCCTTTAAAACCGGAATTTTTAAACCTTATACCCGCAAAGTTTGTCCCCGCAAAGCTTGTCTTCGCGGAAGCGGGGATCTGGGAACGGATATAAAGAAAAACAATAAAAATATAATAGCTTATTTCAAGCTGTTTTTCAAACAGGAGCCTATACTACATTGTCTTACTTAAAAATTTGACAACTTTCTTACAAGCACAGAGAGCTTTTTCCGATAATAATATAAATGATCATGTGTAAATTTTCCGATTTTTTTTAAATTCCTTCTAAAGGCAAGAAAAAGCCTCTTCCACTCAAAATTTTGCAAAATTTTAAATAAGAAAACTTTTTCAGAACCGACTATTTATATTGTCTAAAATAAGTGACAGTTTATACTGATCCGTGGTTGAATTTTTGCAATATGAATAAAAACACTTTATTTAATGAGATAAAAAAAACAGCTTTATTAAAAGGCCACTTTGTTTTGCGTTCAGGCCAAAGTGCTACAGAGTATTTTGACAAATATCTTTTTGAGTCTTCTCCTTCTTTGCTGAAATCCCTTGTTCCTCATTTAAAAACACTTATTCCATCTGATACAGAGATTCTGGCCGGATTGGAAATGGGGGGGATTCCCTTAGCCGTGGCTTTATCTTTAGACAGTAATATCCCTTGTGTCTTTGTTAGAAAAAAAGCAAAGGAGTATGGCACAAAGAAAATAACAGAAGGTTGTTCTGTTCAAAATAAAAAAGTGTGTGTTGTAGAGGATGTTATTACAACAGGAGGACAAGTCATGGCTAGTGCTCAAATGATGAGGAAAGAGGGAGCTTTAATTAAAAATGTGATTTGTGTTATCTATCGAGGTGAACAAAAACCTTTAGAAAAACTCCAAGAATATGGTTTAAAATTGCATTATTTATTTAAGTGGACTACATAACTTTTGGAAAATATAAAAAAAAATTCAGAAAAATAAAAGGACTGCCTAAAAGATAATATTTATAAGTGTTTATAATACTTGTGTTTTTTTATTTACATAAAAAATGAAGCATTGCATTATTAGTGTAAATATATAAAAATGACACAAAATATTAGATTGAAGTCCAGTTTATTCTTTTTAAGCTTGCCGTCTCATAATAAGACTGTATAAACTTATTTTCAGTGATAATCTTTTGAAGGAGGGGCAAGGATGCTCATAAATGATAGGGATTTTTTATTTTCTTCACCCGTTGTAGTCAAACAAATGAAAACTTATTTACAGGAGCGTGGTCTCTCAAAAAGAGAATCCGAAGTGGTGATCTTAGTCGTACAGGGTTTGACGAATAAACAAGTAGCGGATCAACTATGTGTCGCAGAAAAGACAGTCAAGTTTCACCTTACTAATGTATATAAACGAATGAAAATTTCACGCCGGTCTCAAATTATCTGGACTCTTCCTATGGCTCAATTTATCGAGCATGCTAAAGATGCAAAACCTACTACTTTACAACAGCACGACCCCACTGGAGGAAATTCAGAACCTCAGCAGATAGATGAAAACACCATACCTATTGGTAATTCCACAGTAACTGACAACTTATAAAAAAAGATTTCTTGCTTTTAATCTATGGAAAAATCAGCTTCTTCATCCTGTTCTCTTGTTCAAATGACAGAATTGATTTTACCTAACCACATGAATGCTTTAGGTACAGCCTTTGGTGGCGTGATTATGTCCTGGATTGATATTGCTGCCTCTATATCAGCTAGTAGATATTGCTCTAAAAATGTGGTTACAGCCAGTATTGATGATGTGCATTTTTTGGCTCCGGTTCACAAAGGAGATGTGGTCAACTTAGTGGCCCAAGTAAATTACACACATAAAACCTCTATGGAAGTAGGTGTACAAGTAACGGCGGAAAATACCAGAACACAAGATCGGCGCAACACTGCAAACGCTTACCTGACTTTTGTAGCTTTAGATGAAAATCGTCACCCTACGGCTGTCCCTTCTCTCCTTTTAGAAACAGAAGAGGAAAAAAAGCGATTTGAACAGGCAAAAATGCGTAGAAAATGGAGACTGGAAAGAAGAAATCAATTATACTTATGATTGGTTTCGTGCTGATAATTGTTTTTATAAATACGGGTTTTAAATAAAAACCACATTCTCATAACTAATTATATCTCCTGACTTCAGTGCAACAGAGAACCATGGAGTACTCCTGTCTAACAGCCACATAGAAAAGAAAACTGTTATATAAATTAATATTAATTACGGTAAAGAATAAACGGTTTAAAGTATCATGAAACAATCTTTTAAAGGGTCATTAACCATTTTAAATACTGCTTTTATCTTACTTTTAAGTATCTCATTAAAAGCTCAGACACAAGTTAAAGGTGCAATAAAAAATCTTACAGATGATGAAACACCTTTAGTTCTTCAATGGGAAGCTTCTCAGCATAGACATCTAAATAAATTTTCTCTTCTTTTTAAAGAAAATAATGTAGAATTGACCACCAATACTTCTAGTTATCAAATAAATAAAGTGATATAATTGGGGAGATTTCAAGCTGACATGAATTCTGATTTGTTGTTTTTGAAATCTCAAGTCGAAAGTTATTATCTCTATCTGAAAAACACAATCTTAATATCTAATTTATTCAAGGGTTTAAATATTCAATTGAGTTCAACTCCTAGTACACCTGTTCTGCATGTTAATAAGAAGGAGATTCCCAATGGGCACCCTTATTATAAACCTGCTTCCGAAATCATTTATAAAATATGGAATATAAAATGGTTTTGCGTTGAATGTGCTATATACAAAAAAAACAGGAAGTTTATTATACGAACTACAAAGCAGTTAAGATCAAATAAAAAAGCAGGAAACAAAACAAAGTTAAAGAAACAATGGAAAACCAATAGGCAAAAATTTATAAAAAAATCATTGAATTGTATTTCTGTAGGAAAGAAAAAAGTAGAATGTATAGATTCTCTATTTGGAATTTTTGAAATATAAGAATAGCCTCTTTCGTACATTTATAAAAAAAGTAAAGAGTATATGAAAAAATATTTTATTATTTATTATTATGCACGAACAAGTGGAATCATATACAGAAAATTCAAATGTCATTGAATTTTCATCAGAATTTTTTTCCTATCGTGGTGTTAAAGATATAACAGAACCAGTTCAAATGAGTTTGATAGAAAATGAGGTAGATCTTTCTTCTATAATTCAATCTATGGCAAGAGCTAAGGGGTCCCAGTATAGGGATGCTCTTTGGCAGATAAAAAATCGTTACAAAGATCTCTTGTCCAGCGTGAAAATTTTATGTAAACAGTCTAACCAATCAAGAAATTGCATCCTGAAAGCTAATAACACATTAATTGAATTGTTTAGAGATATAAGTGAAGAACTATCAAGCCGTATCATTTATCCTTACAGATATCCTGATCTTGATAAAGTTTCGTATTTTAAACAAGCCATTGATTCATTAGACTTGGAGTGCCCAGCATGCACTGATTTGAATATAGCATTTGCGATAATGAAATCTCCAAGGGAGCAATATAATCAACTGTATAATAAAATAAAAAATAAGGATTCAGTTTGTCAAAAAGATATAATAAACACTTTAAATAATTTTATTATATTTAGTATGATTCTCCCTAAGAAATGTCAAAATGAAAAGGACCATCCAATCTGTAAAACAATTCTAAATGATGAAAAAACTTTGCGTAATTGGTTTCCAGATCTGACAAAATTGGTTTATGAAGAAGATATATCAGAACAAACTGAAGCTCAGAGTATTTGTCTGGAATGCTCACAAATATCAGGAACTGGAAACAAGTGGGCATGAAGTCAATTAGATTTTTTAGAGGGACTAATCTCATGTTCAGATCTTAATCCTGGAGAGAAAAGGACTTATTACTTGAAGAAAGTTTATGGTGGATCTTATACTATAAAAAAAGATTCAGATAAGCTCTATTCTGTAAACTTAATTATAGAATTTTTTCCTGATTCAACCTATGAGGGGCCTGTTGCAAGGGAAAAAGTGCCTGATTATTATATGGAAAAAGTGCAAAGTTGTATGCAAGATGCTAATAAGAAAATGCTGGGACCTAATGGAGAAACATTGCGCATAAATATTAGGGGATCTTCTAAAAGTGATGATTGTGGTATCAAAAAAACAAATGTTGGTATTCGGTCTCCAAATGAACGCAGCGGTGTATTACATTATTCATCTAATGTTGATTGCCCCACAATTCTCCATGAAATTCTTCATCTTTTAGGTTTACCTGATGAATATGGAGGGGATTATAATCTTTGTCGTGTAGATGTGCCTGAAAGCATTATGTCGAATTCTAATATGAGATGGGATTCTGTTTTTATTTCTAAAACCCGTAACTCCCTTCTGGATTCTGTTCATTTTAGTTCAATTCTTCATAAAAATTGCGCGGAAAAAAATAGACTTTATGATGAATGTCTTCACAAATCTATAGATTGGCCTAAAGAGGAGTGTGAGGAGAAAAAAAATCAGTGTGAATTAAAAAACTTAACAGGTCGCAACAAACAACAGGAGATAGAAATAATAACAGGAAAATTAAAAGAGGCCCGACAGAATCTGCATGAAGAACAAAAAACAGTTGAAGAGAACAGAAAAATCATAGAGAGGTTAATAAAGGAACTAAGTACAGGCAAACATGGAGAGAAAGGAAAGAAAGCTGTGGATTTTTGGAAGAAACAACTAAAACAACTTGATGATCTACGACATCCTACTATGATAAAGTTGGAAGAACGGCTAAAGATAGTAAAATCCTGGTAAAATAGATGCAAATAAAAAAACACACATTAAATCAAAAAGCAAAAGGAGGAAAAAAATTCAAAAAAAGAGAGTCATTCTTGTACGTGTTCACTAATTCGCTGACAAAATCCGTGGGAATGGCATGCTTTGCGTGGGGGTGGATTCCCGTTTGTGGGGGAAGGACAGGGGGGAGGTAGGCTACGATCAAACATTCTATAGATAATATGTCCTTCAGTTAAAAGCTTTGGGTCTAAAGCCTTCCTTATTTACGAGACTGGCACTGTCACCTGTAGCTCGAATAAGAAATAAACCCTCTTCCTCCGCCAACGAATGAGCCTTATTCTCACTGGCTAGATAGGCCATAGCTCCATAGATGGTTTCCGTCTTATATCTTCGAAAATAATTTCTAAAATCCCTAATTGTTTCTAAAAAAACACTCACATCCTTAGGAACTAAAGTCGTCTTTACTTCTACCACCACCACCTCTGTGCCATTAGCCACAATAATATCAAACTCTCGCCTCTCAATACGACCATCCGGCTTTCTCCATTCCGACTGAGAACGGGTATGCGTTTGTGTTATGTCTATCCCCTGATCCTGAAAAATTTTTACCAGTTTCCCCTCAACTAAAGACTCCACTAAAGCTCCCCATCGCCTGTTAAACCGGCCCCCTATCTTTTGTATCTGCCGGTCTATTTTCGCACTGCGCTTCTCAGCTTCTGCCCATCGCTTCTCAGCTTCCGCCCATCGCTGAGCTTGTTGCTTCTTTTCTTCCGTCCTTTGCCTATCTGCTTCCGCCCTTTGCCTATCTGTTTCCATTGACATCTTTTTTAAATTCCTTTGGGTCTCTTTTATAAGTGCCCAAATTTCATCTGCTGGTGATATTGTGGATTTATTCATTTTTATCTCCTTTCTTTATAATACCATAGTTTTATAAAAACTAGGTATGCAAAATCCATACCAAAACCCAACTCAATGGGTTTTATTGGCAAACTTCGGTCAAACATAATGAACTCATTTCATCCTGCTCTTGACAATCAAAGTCCTGAGGAGTATAAAAAGTGATGCCTACCAACTGTCCACTTTTCAGGGATGATCCAGACCGACTAAGTAATGGAAATAAAATCTCAGATACGAAATAAAAAAGCTTTAATCTTTACAATACATCATCCTCTGGCCAACCCATTGGCTATAGCTCAAGTGGAAGAATTTAAGGAATTGGTTCGAGCCGCCGGCCTTAAATATAAAGGTCTTTCCTATCAAGTTATTAAAAAACCACATCCGGCGACTTTTATCGGAACCGGTAAAATTCAAGAGTTAAAGAAAATACTAGAACCAGACAAATTGAACAACAATAAACCGGCTGATAAGAAAACAGGCCAATATGAAGCCACACCTTCCTGTCAGCTAGTTGTTTTTAATTGCTCTCTTTCAGGTGTTCAGATTCGTAACTTAGAAAGACACCTGGGAGTTATGGTTATAGACCGTAATCAGCTTATCTTAGATATTTTTGCACAACGGGCACGCACCTATGCGGGAAAACTACAAGTGGAATTAGCCCGCACATTGGATGAACTACCCAGAATGGTGGGGGCGTGGATGTCTTCTCTCTCCAGACAAAAAGGGGGTATTGGAACAAAAGGCCCCGGAGAAAAGGCCCTCGAAAAAGATCGTCGGCAAGTGAAGATCCGTGCTAGAAAAATTGAGAAGAAGCTCGAAAAAATACGCCAGGTCAGAAAAGGACACCGCGCTCTAAGAAAGAAAAACAAAATTCCTGGTATAGCTTTAATTGGATACACCAATTCAGGAAAAAGCACATTACTTAATTCTCTTACAAATAGCTTATCCGTGACAGTAAAAAGTCTTCCTTTTATGACTTTGGATCCTACAACCAGAAAAGTGCATATTAGTCGTTCTCAAGAGGCTCTCGTTACAGATACTGTTGGTTTTATACAAGATCTTTCACCGCACCTGATAGAAGCTTTTAAAGCTACCCTGGAAGAATCGGCATCGGCAGATATCTTACTACATGTTATTGATCTATCCAGTCCTCTGATGAAAGTGCAAATGGACACAGTTAATAAATTTATCGCTGATTTTGGTTGGGAGCAAAAACCCTGTATCCATGTATATAATAAAATAGATATAGCCCCTAAAGAAAAAGCTTTTCAAATTATACCGAACCGGTATAGAATTGGCGCACTCCGCCCTCCTTTTACTCTTGGGAAAAAGCTTACAGAAACCCCACAATTCAAATTGGATCGGTATAACCCTACTTATTCAAAAGTCTTTTTAAGTGCCTTAAAGAAAACCGGTTTCGAAAAATTAAAAAAAGCTATATCCGATGCCATTCTTAAAATACAAACAGAAGAGGTGCAACTTTATTTTCCCAGAAACGAAGAAGATAAAATTTACTCCCTGGATCGAAAAGCCTTTATTTATAAAAAAGAAGTCAGTTCATTAGGAATATTATGTCATGCCCGTATGACCATGACTCAGTTAAGAGAATGGGAAAATTTTATTGTTCATCCAAAAAAAACTTAAACCCAAAGGGTTTTTTAGGGACGAGCTCCACCCACGATAGTATGAACAAAACAGCCTCGTTTAAACCCAAAGAAGCCTTTGTCTTTGCATCTTATGTAATTTTTCTTGCAAAGGACAAATTATCTTGATAATCTTCCCTAATGGGGAAAATTATCCAAAGACATCTAAACTTATCTTTAAAAATGGGATACTATACTCTTGACATTACTTTTTCCATAGGTGAACCTTTTAAACCCTGTTCTCTACTGAAGGACAAGAGCGACTAGATCCCCGCTTCCGCAGGCATGATAGTTCTCACAGGCATGACAATGCTTTTAAGGGGATGATAGCTCTTGGACACAGCCTCAGAAAAGCTCCCTATTTACCACTTGTTAAGAAAAAACTTTAGGCTCAAAGCCCTCCTTATTGATAAGATGAGCGCTGTTCCCCGT
>JAPPLY010000007.1:10733-10802 GCA_028819305.1 Bdellovibrionales bacterium | reverse complement strand
CATCCCCACGAAAGCACTGTCATCCCCACGAAAGCACTGTCATCCCCACGAAAGCACTGTCATCCCCAC
>JAPPLY010000007.1:0-10633 GCA_028819305.1 Bdellovibrionales bacterium | reverse complement strand
GAAAGCGGGGAACCAAACTCATTTTTCCCCCTTATTTACAAAATTTTAAATCAGAAGACTTTTTCAGAACCGACTACAGAGAATTTAAAAACTGAACAACTTCTTCTCTTTTGTTTGATTTAGCTAACTCTTTTGCTGTTTGACCATCACCTGTTTTCTTATCGGCTTTAGCTCCTTTTTGTATAAGAAGTTTGACCACCCCAAGATTACCCATCGTAGAAGCGTAATGAAGAGCTGTCCAGCCTTGATCGCTGAGTTTTTCCAAATCAGCTCCTTCTTTAATAAGGAAATCCGCAGAGTCAACTTCCCCTATGAAAGCCGCCCACTGCAATGGGGTTTGGTTAAAATTACTACCTTCGTCAATGTTTGCGCCTTTAGATAATAGAAGATCAGCTACCTTAGTATGTCCTTTAAATATAGCCATATGAAACGGAGTAAACTTATAAACAACCGTTTTAGAATGAATATCATGCCCTTGTTGGAGTAGTTGGGAAACTTTACCATAGTCCCCATTCCAAGAAGCATGATGCAGTGCTGTTATGTTTCCATCCTTCATAATACCATCAGTATGAGCCTGTTTTGGATTCTGTTGCACTCTTGACACTTCTTTATTATAAAGGCACATCGTAATACCTATAAAAGCGATAAAAACGATCCCTATACCTAAAAAGAGTTTTTTAATCATAATTCTCCTCCTATCTTTTACAGATTAATCGTACCTTTATAAGAAAAACTTTAATCTTTTTGGTAAATAACACTTCATTCCTTATATGTTATGTTGCTATATAGTCGGTTCTCAATTGGATTTAATTTATAATTTTGTTATTTTAAGGAATTAATATTAACAAAAAAAAGCTTCTTTCATTCAAAATTTTGCAAATAAGAAGGTTAACGGAAAGCCACTTTGGTGGCTTTCCGTCCTATGAAAACGGGAATCCAGTCGCTACGAGGAGAATGAGTTATTAGTAAATATGTCTATTCAGGAAAAAAACAGGTTTGCCTTTATACGAGGCTTTGCCTCTCGGGACGGTCCTTAGTCTTCCCTAGGTAGGAAGCCAAGGGCCTTGGACCCTTAGCCAGCAAACTGTTTTCCTGAATAAAATATATTAAATTTGCAAAATTTTGAATCAGAAGACTTTTTCAGAACCGACTATATAGATTTCTACATCTAAAGTCGTGGTACTTTGTCTAACAGCCATATAGGGATAGCTTTGATAATCTGCATCATCACTAATCATAAAATTATTCCATTGCTATTTACCTACTAAAATTTTAGTATGAACTTCCAATGCCTAATAAAATTTCTGCCGGATCTCTTTCTAACTGGGGTATTTTTATTGGCCTCGTTGTAGGGTCTATTATTGGATTTATCTTCCATGAATGGGGGACAGGTCCTTTAAGGGATGGGCTTCTCATTAATATTATTGGCCCTGTAGGGGATGTATTTCTCAATTCTCTTCGTATGGTTATTGTTCCTCTTGTAGTTGGTTCTCTTATAGTAGGAGTGGTCAACTTAGGCAGTGGCGCTCTTTTAAAAAAACTAGGTTGGAAAGTTATTTTATTTTATATGAGCACCACTTTTTGCGCTATTGTTATTGGTCAAAGTATTATTAATACAATAGAGCCTGGAAAAGGCATACCCCAGGAAACAATAGATGAAGCTATGGAAGCTTCAAAAAATAAAGTGGAAGAAGTAAAAGAGAAAAGCTCATGGGTGGGTCAATCCCTTTGGCCTGGGATTGTTAATAAAATTATTCCTAAAAACATACTACATGAGTATGCCGAAACAAACATGTTGGCTATTATTTTTGTGTCTCTTTTATTTGGAATAGCCTTGTTAGGTATGCAAGGAGGACCTCCAAAAGAAGCTTTTGTCGGATTTTTTGATACACTTTCTGAAATATCTATAAAAATTGTTGGTTGGATTATGAAAATAGCACCCTACGCTGTAGCCACTCTCATGATTGAAGCAGTTGCCAGTTTTGGTATTGAGTTTATGAAGAAAGTGATATTTTATGTTATTGTCGTTGCAGGGGGATTATTGGTACAGTTTTTCCTTGTTTATGGCTGCATACTTAAATTCATTATTAAAGCCCCTCTCCTTCCCTTTTATAAAAAAGCTCTTCCTATTTTCCTAACTGCTTTTAGTACTAGCTCCAGCGCCGCCACCATGCCGGTTACTATGCGTACTTTGGAAAAAGAGTTTGGAGTGCCGAATAGTATTACAACCTTCAGTATTCCTATTGGTGTTACAGTCAATATGGATGGAACAGCTTTGTTTGAAGTCATGGCCGCTTTATTTATCGCACAGGTATTCGGAGTGGATCTCTCTATGATGGAGCACTTTACTCTCATATTTCTTGTTTTAATTACTTCTATTGGTGTAGCGGGAGTGCCGGGTGGATCCATACCTATTTTAATAGCAGCTATGGCTTCTTTGAATATACCCGTAGAAGGAATAGCTCTCATTTTAGGAGTAGATCGGTTTTTGGATATGTGCCGCACTGTCACTAATGTTACAGGGGACTCTATAGCGGCTTTATTTTTGGCTCGTTCAGAAAAAGTTCCTCTTCGTTTTAATTCCTCTTCTCATTCCGGTAGTTCCGTATAAAATATAAATATGCGATGTTTTATATACCTATTATTATGGCTTTTATACTTGCTAGGTTGTTATCATCATCCAACTTTAGCAATAAAAACACAAGCTTCTGATATTGACTATTATATACATAGTAATCCTTCTTTTACTTTTATATTTAATGAAAATTTTTTGAATAATAAAAAAGAAAATTTTCTGTATATTTATAAAAAAGTTTCTTATTATGATGATATTTACAAAGAAGTATTCACAAAAAAATTAAAAGACAAGCCTATTTATATATTTGCCTCACCGAAAAATCAAATCTCCAATGCAGTCACTTCCAGCATTCCTTTTTTAAGAGTGTTATTCTTTCCCACAGGAGTGGAAAAAATGAATGATATGGCTACTATTGCCTGGGAAGATACCGTCATTGCCCATGAGATGGCCCATGTTTTTCAACTAGGGCAAATATCAGATCATTTAAAATATTTAAGCCCTATATTTAAAAATTCAGAAGTCATTTTTCTTCCTATTCCTATTTTCTTAAATGTAAATTTAATTATGCCTCTTTTTTTTCTGGAAGGGCACGCTGTTCTTAGTGAGTCTCTCTTTGCTCCCGGGGGGCGGCTTTATAGTGGCTCCACCCGTGCTCTTGTTTTTTCCCAGATAAAAAATCTATTCAAAACAGGGGATCAATTTATAAAAAATTATTTGATAAATCATACCGAAGATACTTTTTCTATAGAACAACAGTATGTGCATGGCGGATACTTCTTTAGCTCTCTTCTGAAAAAATACGATATTAAAACAGTGAACAATATCTTTAAACAACATGCAGAACATTTTATTATTCCCTTGTCTTTTATTTCTATTAAAAGTATTTTTAAATCCACTTTTAATAATAGCTTTGAAAGTCTCTTAAATTACTATATTCAAACTTACCTTCCTTTAGCTTCTCAGCAAAAAAAGTCCGCGGAAAGTGTTTTATTTAAAAGTCACATTTGCCCTCCTTTTAACAAAAGCAATAATGAAGTTTTTTTTCTCAGCTCAAACTTAAAAAGCACTCCTGTGTTAAGAACTTTAAACATGGAAACGGGAATATGGAAAAAGGATAAAAAAATCTTTTCAAAAGGGAAAATATTTAAGATGGAAGGGAGATATTATGTATCCTCTTCAGACAAAATAAATACAACGGAACGAGCTTACGGACTTTTTTCCGAAGGTATGTATTTAGTGAAAAAATATAAATCCCAATACATTCAAGATATATATGAAGATCAAATTCTTTCCATTGATACTACTAATAATATGCATGGGTTTGATTTATTATTAAACGGAGAGTTTTATGACAAAATAAACTCCTCCGCTCTTTTTGACTCTGAAGGCCGTATTTACTACTTCAAACAAAACGGAACCCAAAGAATGATGTATAGAGATAAAGAACCTCTTTTTCAATTTAAAGGATTTTATGGAAAACCGGTTGAAATAGATCAGGACGGAACTGTCTATTTTATAGCTTCTTCCTTATTAGGGTCTTCTTTATTTGCATGGCACAACAGTATAGGTATTTACAGAATATCTTCCTCTGATACTATTATCGAAGCTATTCCAGGGATAGAGGGGCAATTTCTGGTCTGTGAGGTAGAACCTCATTTTTATACATATAAATTAATCACTCCCACGATATTAAATCAACAACCTGCTTTTTATGACTATTCTTTTGAAAAAATCAAAACAACTTTATCTACTGTTTCCAGTTTATCCCTTATGAAAGAAAAACAAACTCATTTTATACAAGAGAACCTATCCTCTTTTGAAGATAAAAAATATTTAAAAAAACTGGAGGAAATAGATATGGCCCCGGAGGGGCTATCTTCTACATCTGACACAGTAGAACATAAATCAAAATCACAACATTTACCTACTTTATTTACAGAATCTTTAGAAAATCACCTCGATGTTCCCTACTCTGCTTATAGCTCTTTATGGCAGATTCGTTTTAATGGCTTAGAGTTAGGTTTATCTCAAGATCCTATTACGGGTTACAATGGTTTAGTCAATATCGCTTTCAGAGATCCTATGGAGTACAATACTATTCAGTTTGCTTATCAAAAATCTTTGGGAATGGAAAACTGGGGAATTCAAAGTAAATACATAAATCAAGCATATCGTTTATCCTGGGATATTCAGCATCTTTACAAAGAAGGTCTGGAAAACTTCTCCGGTGCCAGAGCTTATGCTTATGTTAATGAATTTAGTTTAGGCTTTCTTCTTCCTCTATTTAAGCGAGGGTATTGGCAGTCCTCTTTATATACAAAAAGCGCTATATCTCGTGTGGAATTTAAAAAACTTCCTGGAGAGTTTTGGTATTTTGGTATAGAACCATCCCTCACATTAACTTATGGAAGAAAATACAAAAAAAATTTTGATTTTCATCGGCAATTTTTTACGAAAACTTCATTACAGTATCATTTTAAATTTTCAAATAAGGACTCCAATTATCGCCTAAAAGTACAATCCTATTACACAATGCATTTAGGTTGGGAAGTTTATACAACACCTTTTGTTACCTATCAAACAGCACTAAAATCCAAATCTATCCCTTTTCGTTATTTTGTGCCTTTAGAGCTTTACTCCAATGCTGAATTGCTAAACTCTTTAAGATTTTTTCTTAGAGAAAGAGCCTTTGAAGAAACAAATGATTACTTATCTGCTGGTATGAGATGGCAAAAGTTCTTGGAAATGCCTTTATATTTTTCTCGATTTCCACTTTCTCTAATAGGTATAGCTCCTGTATTAAGTGGAAAATATATTCAATTTTTGAGTAATGATAAAGATAAGCAAATTCTCTTTTTAGAATGGACATTCGGAGTAAAAATAGGAGTATTGTTTCATCATAAAATTAAAACTCAAGTGCATCTATATTATGGATATAGTTATCCTTTAGATTCCACTCTTCTTGGAAGTGGGGACTTAGCAGGGAATAAAATCAAAAAAACGAGTCATCATTTTAATAATAATAGAACTCATTTTGGCCTCCGTTTAACTTCTGACTTTTAATAAAATAGGGAAAATATATGTCATTTTTAATAAAAATAGGAAAAAGGTTATCTCGTCCTGATATATTTTTTTATTGCGGCATCTGGATGATGTTTCTTCTTATTGTAGGAACTATTTCACAAAAATATATGGGCCTCTACCAGGCTCAATTAAACTTTTTTTCTTCCTTTATATTTTGGTTTTATGGAATTCCCTTACCTGCCGGAAGAGCCACTATGGGACTTATTCTTATAAGCTTAATTTTAAAAAGTATTTTTGAAAAAAAATACTTAAAAAATAGTGGTACTTTTATAGTGCATATAGGGGTTATTTTACTCTTAACGGGAGCCTTCATTACAGGTCTTTTGAGTAAAGAAGGTTACATGGTAATCCCTGAAAAAAATAAGTCTAATATTATTTCTGATTATCATACAGTGGAATTAGCTATTCTTTCTGCTGACTCAGAAGAAGTAATATCTATTTTTCCAGAAAAAAAATTAAGTAAAAACAAAGTTCTAAAAAAAAACCTTTCTTTTTCACTTTATATAAAAGATTTTATAAAAAATGTTCAACCTGTTAAAAGAGCCACTCCCTTAGGAGAATCTTTTAAAGGGTTTTCTAAAATATTCGAATTAAGAGAAAAAAAACCAGAAAAAGTAAATGAAGAAAATCTCGCGGGCTTAACTTTTCAAATCAAGAGAAATAACAAAATTGAAAATTATGCTGTTTTTGAACAAATGCCTATTCCCCAAACCATTAAATGGGATCATAAAAAATATATTGTAAGCTTAGGCCCCGTAAAAACCTATCTTCCTTTTTATTTAGAATTAACTGATTTTAAAAAAACCTATTATCCAGGCACAGATAAAGTAAAATCTTATCAATCTGTTGTTAATATTGTAGAAGAACAGGTCAAACAAAGACGGGTTATCAAAATGAACCAACCCCTTAGATACAAAGGTTACACTTTTTATCAATCCTCTTTTATTGAAGAAGATAACTTGGAGTCGAGTGTTTTAGCTGTCGTAAAAAACTTAGGAAGAGCTTTTCCCTATATATCTAGTTTGATTATATGTATCGGGCTTTTGATTCATATTTTTTATTCCCGACATGGGATCTCTATTCATATTAAAAAAGGTAAAAAAATCAAAGATGAAGCAAAATGATAAACTAAGCCAAAAAAGATTATTTCTTTTACCTATACTTTCTATAAGCTTATTTTTTCCAATATCGGGTCTGGCTTTTGAAGTAACTAGTACTGAAAAGGGTATTGTCTTTACCCCCTCAAAAAAGAAAAAATTACCCTACTCCAAGAAAGAAAAAAAAGATAAACTCCTACCATTACCTGCTTTTGACTATTCTTTATTTTCACAAATTCCTATTCTCCATCAGGGTAGAATAAAACCTATTAGCACTTTTGCAAGAGAGCATTTATTGCTCTTCTATGGAAAACAAGCTTTACCGGATCATTCAGCAGAAAGTTGGTTAGCGGAAGTTTTGTTTAATCCTCCATCGGCACGGAGACGAAAAATATTTAAAATCCATAACCCTGATGTAAGAGATGTTTTAACTTTAAACGATTCTTCTTTATACTCCTTTGAGGAAATTTCAAAAGCGATAGATAAAAACCTTCCTTTACTTAATAAGATAAAAAATAAAACAGATGAGGAAAAAACTTTAGTGGATAAACAATTATCCCAGCTTTATATAAAAACACTTACTTATTTTCAACTTTCTCATTCTCTATCCTTGATTTTACCTTTATTTTCTATGGATTTTTCCTTAGCTCATTCCCAAAAATCCAATAACCCTATAGGGTTTGAAGATTCCGAATTTAAAGACTTGACTGCCACTAAAAGCCATCAAAATGGCTTTCAGTTTGAAAGGGATGGAAAAACAATACCCAATAGATATAAAAAATATAACTATTTAGAAATGTTAAAATTTAAACATAGTATAAAACAAAAAGTTAAAAATATAAAGAAAGAAAACTTTTCCCAATTATCTGATCAGGAAAAAGAATGGGTTATTTTATCCTTTCGCCTGGATCTCTTATCAAAAGACGAAAATAATGATTTATTTAAAATTTTCCCTCCTTTATGGAAAGACAATAAAACACTCTGGCATTCTCCTTGGGAACTTATAAAAAAAGGAAGAGGTTCGCCAGCTAGCGCCCGTTATCTGGATACTTGGGTAGAACTAGAAAAAGCCTACCGAACTAAAACAAATCAAATATCTGCTGTCGAAAATACTTACCACGAAGCTATAAATCTTTCTAAAAATTTTGTTCATCCTCAAATTCTTTATATGGAAAAAATATTTAATGATATCAATTTTTTTAAAAACAGCCTCATTTTGTATATTATAGGTTTTTTATTTATTTGTTTAGGTGGTATTTTTAGCAAACTCCTATTGTTTAAACTCTCTTTTTTATTTTTAATTTTAGGGGTGATTCTGCATTTAACGGGAATTGTGTGTCGTGTTTTTATTATGGCCCGCCCTCCTGTAGCGACTTTATACGAGTCCATTCTTTTTGTAAGTTTTATTATTGTCTTATTTTCCCTTTTTTTAGAGTACAAGAAAAAAGAAGGTTGGGGGCTACTCATAGGCTCTGTGGCTGGCTCCCTTTTACATCTGATAGCTTTAAAACATAAAGGCATGGAATCCATGGAATTACTGGTTCCTGTGTTAAACACTAATTTTTGGCTAGCTACTCATGTAATTTGCATCACAATAGGTTATGGATGCTCTCTCATCACTGGATCTATAGCTCATATTTATGTGGGTCTTAAATGTTTAGGAGTACTGAACCGGGATAGAAATGAGGCTTTCAGCGGCTCTCTATCTTCTCTTTATAAAAACATGAGCACAGCCAGTTTTTTTGCACTTTTCTTTTGTTTATTAGGCACTATTTTAGGAGGGATATGGGCCGATCAATCTTGGGGAAGGTTTTGGGGATGGGATCCTAAAGAAAATGGAGCTTTATTGATTATACTTTGGTTTTTAATTTTACTGCATGGGCGGATGGCTGCTTTGTTGAAAGAAACTGGTTTTGCTCTGGGGCTTCTTTTAACAAATATCACTGTAGCTTTATCCTGGTTTGGAGTTAATTTGTTGAATGTGGGACTGCATTCTTATGGTTTTACCGATGGAGTTATGTGGGGCTTGATGCTTTTTTGCGGAGTAGAGTTAGTGATTTTCTTTGTCTCTTTAGGAATATTGAAATGCAGAAAAAAATAACTTATATCGAACAGATCAAAAATCTTTGTTCTCCATTTCCTGCTTTTGCGGGGACATGTTTTTTGATTTTTTAAATGAATAAAGCCACTTCGCTGCCTTCCTGTTTAGCTCATTTTCTCCTCTTATAAGGAAAAACGAAAAAATATAACATCCCCATCCTGGACAATATACTCCTTTCCCTCCTGTCTGTATTTACCCGATTCTTTCAGTGCTTTTTCTGATAAGGCTGTCTGCATATCCACAAAAGAATAGACTTCCGCCTTTATAAAACCCTTTTGAAAATCACTGTGGATTTTACCAGCAGCAACAGGCGCTGAACTGCCTTTTGAAACAGTCCAGGCCCGAACCTCTTTTTTACCAGCCGTAAAAAAAGTAATAAGATTGAGCCTTTGGTAAGAACACTTAATTAAACGGCTTAAACCCGATTCTGTTAAATTTAAAGTAGTTAAAAACTCCTGCTTTTCCTCTTCTGAGTCCAACTCCGTAATCTGTGCTTCTAAAGAGGCGCAAATAGACAGCACAATATCAGAACCATATTTATCTTTAATGCCTTTAATGAGAGGCGATGAATTTCTCTCTTCATAAAAAGACTCATCCACATTACATATATAAAGACAAGGTTTAGATGTTAATAAGCGTAGATTCCGAAAATGTGTTTTTTCCTCTTTTTCCGGTTTATATTGATGGGCTGGTGTTTCTTTATCCAACAAAAGATGTAATAGTTTTTCCGTCAAAGATAATTCTATTTTTAGTTCCTTATCTTTTGACCCTTTAGATAACTTAATGAGTTTTTCTTTTTTCTTTTCTAAAGATTCCACATCTGCTAAAAGCAACTCTGTCTCAATCAATTGAATATCCCGAATAGGGTCAATACCACCTTGCACATGAGAAATATTTTCGTTCCCAAACACCCGCACAACATGAATTAAAGCATCCACCTCCTTGATATGGCTAAGGAAACGGTTACCTAAACCTTCTCCTTTATGCGCTCCAGGTAGAAGACCAGCAATATCCACAAACTCTATACTGGTTGGGGTGACTTTTTCTGGTTCAAAAATACGAGCCAGTTCTGTCAAACGCAAATCGGGAACACTCACCCGTCCAACATTAGGATCTACGGTACAAAACGGATAATTCTCCGCCGGCGCTTTTAAAGAAGTTAGACAATTAAATAAAGTGCTTTTCCCCACATTGGGAAGTCCGATAATACCACATTTCATTTTTTTATACTCCTCTGGTCTGATCCCCGCGACCCTGCCCTCGCAAAACTTGTCCCTGCGAAAGAGGGGAACGGGGATTCTATACCGGCGAGGTATAACTAGCACATTTTATATGTAGTAGATTATAATTGAAATCCCCTCATACATTGGCCCTTTAAAGAAACTTTAAAGGAAAGTAAGTCCAAAAGATACCGAAAATTATATCGCTCCAGTTGTTCTTTCAGATCTTCCCTTCCCCATTCTTGTTCCCATTGTTCTAATTGAGATTTTTTTAATATAGTAAAACCTTGCAAATCTCTTTTCATCTTCTCCTTTACTTTGTTTTTTCCAATAAGATTTTTAATATATTTTATAGTCTTCTCCACTTCTGATCTCTTGGCATCAGAAAAAGCACGAAGATTACTCCTCATCATCTGCTGTATGGCCTCTTTGGCCTCTTTTCCACCTCCCATGTACTCTTCCACATACTCCACAAATTTCTCCACTTCTGATCTCTTAGCAGTGGAAAAAGCAAAAAGATTACTTCTCATCATCTGCTGTATGGACTCTTTAG
>JAPPLY010000015.1:7884-10978 GCA_028819305.1 Bdellovibrionales bacterium | reverse complement strand
GAATATGCTAATATCTATTAGATCTCAGTCCGGATTATATAGGGGGCTAAAGAGCTTCCTCCTATATCAACAAAACACACTCCGATAGAAGAACATTGTAAAAAACAAGGATTAAATCCAGATTACGACTTACCGATACCGGGACCTAACTCAGAAAATGAACCAAAGTGGAAAGATAACAAGATACAAACATTAATGCTACCTGACACTCTTAACCAATATGTCGGTTCTATTTATAAAAAATATCGTTCTACATTAAGAGAAAGAGGAATAAATATTTTACATTTTTGTTTTGGCTTTCTTGAATGGAGAGAATCATTAAACTCTAATCAGAAATTGTATGCACCTATACTTACATTTCAGGTTTTTTTAGATCAAAAGAAAAATAAACAATATGTGAATGGGGTAAGTAGTGAATTAAAAATAAATGATACTTTAAAAGAAAAATTGAAAAGAGAATTTAATTTTATATTGCCAGAATTAAAAGAAAATAACAATGGGCCTAATTTTTTTATCAATGAATATTTCACAAAAGTTAAAAAAGAAATTACAAAAAGCAACCATAAATGGGAGTTAAAAAATTGGGTTTCTTTTGGACTTTATAACACTCAAAATATGTGTATTCATAAAGATATAGAAGGTATAAAACAAGATATAGCATCACATTGTGAAGGCTCAAAGCTAGGGAAAATTCTTTTAGGACAAAAAATCACTGAATCAGAAGTAAACGAAGAATATAATGTTGACAATGAAGAATATCGGCAGGAATTGCCAGCTCTCGTTGAGTCCGCTGATGCTTCTCAATATTCTGCTGTTCTTGATGTCTTAAAAGAAACAGATATAGTAATTAAAGGTCCTCCTGGAACGGGTAAATCCCAAACTATTACGAATATAATTTCTACACTTATTTCAAATGGAAAAAAAGTTTTATTTGTTGCTCAAAAACAGGCTGCTTTAGATGTCGTAAGAAACAAGCTTCAAGCTAATGGTTTAGGTAATTATATTCTGGAAGTGTTTTCTGCTAAAGCAAATAAAAAAATGATTATGGAATCTATGAAAAGAAGATTTAATTCACGAAACAAAGAATCTGACATTTCTGAACAACTTAGTCAAACAATAAATAGATTATGGAGGACAAAAGAAAAGCTTAATAAATATGCAGAGTTTATGTCTAAAAAATTTAAAAATACAGGATTTACTATACATGAAATTATATGGAACCATAAACCAATTAAAAATATTAAATCTTTTAAAATTAATAGTGTAGAAACGTTATCTAGAGGTTCTATAGAAGATAATATAAGGTCGTTACACAATATTAAAACACTCTACCCGTCAAACTTGCCGTCTTTAAAAGAGAGTCCTTTTCTGAAGATAAAAAAACTGCCTCATATCCATGATGACTTTTATTCTATTGAGCAAGAAATTTCTTCTTTTTATGAAAAAACACAATCTCTTTTGAAAGAAAAAGAGGATATCTTTAAGAAAAATAGTAGTTTAAAAAATATAGACAAAATTGTTCTTAATCATCCTTTAGTTAAAGGATGGATTGCTCTTAACAAGGAGAAAGAGCAGAGCAAAAAATATCTCGATTCATTTAAAGTTGCTTTTAATATTAGTTCAGAAGAATTAATGTTCTATCTCAAGTCAGAAGAGGAATATATTAGAACTTCAAAAACCAATGCAGAAGATAAAAAGCGTATAAGTTCTTTTTGTAAATTAGAAAATTTACCAGACCTATCTCTTATAAAAGAAGCAAGTCTTGCCTTGGAGAAAGAACACATCCCTTATGTCTTCTCCGAAGAATGGCAGAAAGCTAAACAGATTTTTAAAAGTTTGTACATTGGTCAAGAAAAACTCATATTTCTTCAGGAAATAAAAACTGTATTAAATAATGAAGAAGAGATTTTTCCAGAAAATGGTGATGACACTTTAATAAATAACATTGTTAATACTGCTGACTCGGAAGAACTAAAAAATTATCTTAAATCCAAAGAGGAGTATATCGAAATTGAAAAAAAGAATATAGAAAACAAAAAATATATAAGCACTTTCTGTGATTTAGAAAATACACCAGAGTTATCCACTATAAAAGAAGCAAGTCTCGCTTTGGAGAAAGAACATATTTCTGATGTTTTTTCTGAAGAATGGCAGAAGGCTAAAAAGATTTTTAAAAGTTTGTACATTGGTCAAGAAAAACTCATATCTCTTCAAGAAATAAAAACTGTATTAAATAATAAAGAAGAGATTTTTCTAAAAAATGATAATACCCTAATAAATAATATTGTATATTCTACTGACTCAGAGATTCTAAAAAGTTATATCAAATCGAAAGAAGAATATATTAGAACTGCAAGTGCAAATACAGAAGACAAGAAGTATATAAGCTCTTTTTGTAATTTGGAAAACACACCAGAGTTATCCACTATAAAAGAAACAAGTCTCGCTTTGGAGAAAGAACATATTTCTGATGTTTTTTCTGAAGAATGGCAGAAGGCTAAAAAGATTTTTAAAAACTTGTACATTGGTCAAGAAAAACTCATATCTCTTCAGGAAATAAAGACTGTATTAAATAATAAAGAAGAGATTTTTCTAAAAAATGATAATACCTTAATAGATAATATTATATATTCTGCTAACTCAGAGGATCTAAAAAGTTATGTCAAATCAAAGACAAAGCATATTAAAACTTCAAGAATAAATGCAGAACACAAAAAGCGTATCAGTTCTGTATGCAAATTGGAAAATTTACCAGAATTATCTATTATAGAAAAAACAGCTCAGACTTTAAAAAAAGGTAATATTTTCTCTATCTTCTCTTCTGAGAATAGAAAAGCTCATAAAATTTTTAGACAAATATATATTGGAAAGAGAGGGTTGTATTCAAAGCATAATATATTAACACAACTATGTTATTACTTGAAGTCAAGATCAACTGACGAACAGAGAGAGATTGAATATAAAAAACAAACAGATGTCTTTTATAAGAAACTCCAAAATATCATTGGTGATGTGAAACAAAATAATTCAGCAAGCGACATTTTAAATAAATTGTATCAATACTTAGAAAGCAGGCCAGCTAATGAGCAAAGGG
>JAPPLY010000015.1:0-7784 GCA_028819305.1 Bdellovibrionales bacterium | reverse complement strand
ACTCCAAAGTATCATTGATGTGAAACAAAATAATTCAGCGAGCGATATTTTAAATAAATTGTATCAATACTTAGAAAGCAGGCCAGCTAATGAGCAAAGGGAATCTGAATATAAAAAACAAACAGATGTCCTTTATAAGAAACTCCAAAGTATCATTGATGTGAAACAAAATAATTCAGCGAGCGATATTTTAAATCAATTATATCAATACTTAGAAAGCAGGCCAGCTAACGAACAAAGAGAGTCTGAATACAAAAAACAAACAGATGAACTTCATAATAAAATTTGTAACCAAGCAAAGATAAAAGATTTAAACAATATCCTGAAAACAGTAGAAAATGATATTATTTTACGAATGATAGAAGACTCAAAGTCTCTTAGTTCTAAGTTTAAAGAAGGTTGGTTAAACAGTCCCGATTCTTTGATCCAATATAATAATTTCATAGCAAAAGAGAAAGATATAGTAGAGAAATGTAAAGAGTTATTTCATTCGTTGGAGATAGAAACAGATTTTATTTTCAAAGATAGTAAATGTAAGATTAAAAAATTAAATAACTTTATGGAACAAATAAAAAGTAGTGCACTCACCTTAAGACAATATAGGGAGATACTTGATTCCTATAATAGAATGGATACACAAGTAAAATCTTTTTATGAACAGTTTATTGAATCTGGAATAAATATTCAGGATATAGATAAGATATATAGAAACAGTGTATATAAATCACAAATAAAATATATAGAAAGAAAATTTGGAGAATACTTTTATGATTATACTCCAAGACAGTTAAAAACTCTTAGAACTAATTTAAAACGATTGGATAAAGAAGTTTCCAATTTGTATAAAAAACAAATAATACACGAAATTCATAATTTGAGAAAACAAGCCCCACAAGGAGATAATCCTACAGGAAGAGTTAAAGATAAAACAGAAATGGAGCTTGTTCGTCATATTGCAAGCCGTGAAAATCCTAAAATATCCCTTAGGGATTATTTCAACAGAGCTTTCCATACCATCACATGGTTAAAGCCATGTACCCTTATGTCCCCTTTATCTGTTTCTGAAATTTTACCTTTAGCAAATGCAAAATATGATGTAATGATTATCGATGAAGCGTCTCAAATGAAGCCCGAGTTTTCTATTCCTGGTATTATAAGGGCTAAACAAATTGTGATTGTTGGAGATCAAAAGCAACTCCCTCCTACAGATTTTTTTCGCTCCTTTTCTGAGGATGAAGACGATGAAGATGAGGCTGAAGAGTCCATTCTAGATATGGCTTTAACTGTTTTACCTTCAAAAACATTGTTATGGCATTATAGGTCTAAGCATGAAGATTTAATTAAATTTTCCAATTCAAAATTTTACAATGATGAACTTATTATTCCCATTGCCTCTGATAAAAATAATAAGGGAATTAAGTCTGTCTATATTGAAAATGGTGTATATATAAGTCGTACTAGTGGAAGAACAGGGGGTTTTAATGACTCTGAGGCAAAAAAAACAGTTTCAGAAATTATTAAATTCATGCAAGAAAGACCAAATGAATCTCTTGGTGTAGCCACAATCAATAAAGCACAAAAAGAACATATTGATGCTCTTTTCAATATAGAAAAAGATAAAGGAAATCCTGTTATTAACAAGTACATTAAAAATTGGTCTCAAAAAGATGAAGGGTTAAATGAGTTTTTTATAAAAAACCTTGAAAATATACAGGGAGATGAAAGAGATACTATATTTATTAGTACAGTATATGGACCTGATGCAGCTAGTGGACAAGTATTTCAAAGGTTTGGTCCAATAACAGGAAAATACGGACATAGAAGATTAAATGTGTTATTTACTCGTGCCAAAAATCAAATAGTTTTATTTACTTCTCTTAAACCTTCGGACATTCAAGTGCATGAGAATAAATCTCATGGAATACGTATATTACATGAATATCTTGGTTTTGCTAAAACAGGTATACTTTCACTGGAAGGTAAAAAAGAATCCAGAGAAATAGAGAGTCCTTTTCAACAATGGGCTATAGATCAAATCAATTCTTTTCCTGGATTTTCAGCTGAATGGGAAATTGGAGTAAAAGGGTATAGTATAGATATAGGGGTAAAACATGAAGAGTATAGTCATGGATATATTATGGCGGTTGAAACAGATGGAGCTAGTTATCACTCTATAAAATCAGCTAGAGATAGAGATAAACTCAGACAGGAAATTCTAGAATCTTATGGCTGGACATTCCATAGAATCTGGTCAACAGATTGGTTACGAGACCCTATAAAAGTAAAGGAAGATTTAAAAGCAGCACTTGAAAATAGATTGAAAGAGTTAAGTAATCATAAAAATCTACTCTCCTGAATGCTTTCTCACCTAACTTTGTAGAGGGTGGAAGAAGAAGGATTTTAAATTTTGACCTTTATCATATAAAATAAAAAGACCCATCTTGATATATATGGGGCTTTTTGTTAAATTAGAGCTATGAAGAACCCAGGCAGTAAACATACACCTATAGAAAAGCTTTTGAGAAAGCCTTTGATTAGTTCTCAAGACTTGCGGGATAATGGTCATCACCCTAGCCTACTAAGCTATTATGCAAATAAAGGTTTATTGGAAAAAGTAGGGCGTGGTCTCTATAGAAATACTCAAACCCCCTTAGATATAAATGTTCAGTGGGAAGGACTCGCCTACACTGTTTTGAGTATTCCAAGAGGTGTTGTTACTGGTATCTCAGCATTAGACATTTATGACATTACAGAAGAAATACCAAGAGAGTATTGGATAGCCGTACCTCATAATACTACCATTGGCAGACGAACTCGTGCGCGAATTATTAAACATAGAAATCATGGACTAGGAATTTCGAGTATTTCTATTGGAGATATTGAAATTCCTATTTATGAATTAGAAAGAACCTTAGTTGATGCCTTTAAACTTCTCAGTATCGAAACAGCTATTAAAGCCCTTAAATTTGCCTTTAGCCACCCTAATCACAAACCAAACATATCAAAGATTCAGGAGTATTCGAATAAATTACGAACTCCTATTCGGGAATACATTTTAATGGTAACGACATGAAGTTTTACAGAACAAAAGTTCTCTATTCAGTTTTTTGAAGAATACTGGGCCCAACACCGCAAAAATATAGGTGACATGGCAGAACAAAAACAACTACCTGAACACTTTAAACAAGTCATTTTGGAAATGAATTCTTACATCAGCAAAATCTAATATCCGCCGGATTTTACATTTTATTTGACCGGGAATATCTTATTTCAAGCAAAAACTAGAAGTAAAACTGTTCAAACAGCCTATCATTTTGAACTGAAACTGAATATGAAAATGACCGCTTTGTCATATAAAAGTGACTGGATTCTGAATTTCTTTGGACAGAAAAATTATATTTCTATTCCATTTTTTATAATAATAGAGTCGAACCTAAAGTAAAAATGTGCTCAAAAGAACCCTAAACAACGACCTAAACCTTGGATTTTCCAAACACCGCATAAACCCTTAAAAACAAAAGGTTTTTCACATACCCCATTCCTAACCACCCCCCCTCATCCATTCGTGGAGGTGGTTAGGAATGGGGTATGTAAGTAAGTAAAGTAAGGGAGAGGGTTTGGATGGGAGGAGGTCTGGACTGGTGAGGGGAAGAGGAGAGGAAGAGGGTAAAGGTAGGGGGGTAAAGTCTTGATACATAGGTAACAGTTTTTACTTGAGACATGGGTTACACTTTTTGATGCAGTGCTTTTTAGGTGAGATGAGGGATGAGCAAAAACAGTTAGGAACAGGAAAAAAGTTTTTTAATTTGAGGTGGATTTTAATTTTTTCAAAAAAGAATGACCGGAGACATAGGTTACACTTTTCTCCTTTTCTTAGAAAAAGGAGATTTTTATACCTTGAAAGGAAAGCTCAGTAATGGATGATATAAGAGAACTGATTTTAATAGATAGCTCTTTGGCATTTTTAAGGGTTAATTTTTGAGCCTGTAAAAATCAAAGATCAGATTTAATTATCGTGCTTGTACGAAGTTTTATTATATTTTCCCTGTAATCCAATGACATTTCCAAAAGGGTCTTTAATTTGGCAAATTCCTTCATCACTTTCTGGTATTTCAATAGGGCCTCTATAAAGAGAAGCACCATGATTAACAAATAAATCTACTGCCTCTGTAAGATTTTCAACATACCAGTAGGCCACACTTCCACCTGTTGAAACAGGAGACTTGTCATCAGCTGGATGAAAACATAATTCACATGAACCGATTTTTATAAGGCTAAATTTATCTTCATCTATTGTTAACGGGATATTCAAAACTTTTGAATACCAAGACGAAGATTTTTTTACATCATTTACAAATAAGTAAACGGCATGAAGGTTTTTCAAAAACAACTCCTGATTTCATTAGAAAAGGAAATACAATTTTTATTTTAGATTTCAAAGGTAATTCATTCAATAAAAATGCTCAGGAAATAAATCTTATATTTTTTTATTTTATCAGCCGGAGCGAACTTGCAAGTCAAGGGCGACCTATAGGTCGTCGCCAAAGGCGAGCAAAGCCCCTTTACTTCAAGTGAGCGAAGGCTAAAAAAATATAAGGGAAAGAGAGGGTGTGTCTTCAAAGGATAAAAGAACCACCAAAGTCAAAACAACATTCTACGGAAGGAAATTAAAAACAACCATTCTTTCCCCCAAGGAGGAAAAAATGGAAAAGCAGTTAAACCTTGAGTTAGAAAACCCTATAAAAAGAAAGGCAGGGTTTGACAAGCCTACCCAACAACTATTGAACAAAACATCAAGAACAGCTACAGTAAACACAATCTCTTTAAGGGTGACATCTCAAAAAAAGAAATACCTAAAAAGAGAGAAGCTCTTTGACAATCAGGTAAACAAACTTTTATCCACCAAAGAAGCCTCTGGCTTTCTGGGAGTGAGTGAAAACGCTCTCAGGATTTTAGTGTGTAGAAAAAAAATCAAAGCCTACAAGTTAGGTAGCAGGTTGAAATTCAAACACAGCGATTTGGCAAATTGCCTTCAACAAAAGGAGGTGTAATATGCCAATCAAAGTGTATCAATCAAAAACAAACAAAAAGCTATACGAAGTTTATGTCAGTATCAGAAGTAAAGGCGAGAGGCTACAAACGAGAAGAAGAAAAGATTTTCAAGGGAATTTTATCACTTCCCTTTTCACAGCCAGAAAGGTTGAGTTTGAACTAAAGCGAGAACTTATCGCTCTTAAAGAAGGTCAGCCTATATGGAAATGGGAAAGTTGGTTGGAAGAATGTTTAAGGAGGATGCGATTTTCTCTAAAACATTCCACGATAATGAACTATGAAACAATTCTTGGAAAATGGATTCCAACGAATTGGAGTAACAGGGAATTAAAAACCATTACCAAGTCGGAAGTGCATAGTCTTATCTTTGAAAAAATGTTTTCTACGACTCCTCATCAAAAGAAAAACTTTCATAAGATGATTAAGAGAGTTTTTGAAATGGCTGTAGAGGAAGGGGCAATTGATAAAAACCCGGTAAGAGGTATCAAAATCACTTTGCCCTCACCAAAGCAAAAAGTTTTAACAGCTCAGGAAGCGGATAAGCTTTTAAAGGAAGCTAAAATCTGTAACCATAGGTTTTACTTTCATTGGGCTGTGGCCTTATTTACAGGGATGAGAAACGGCGAGATATATGCTCTTAGAGTGACTGATGTGGATTTGGAGGCAGGAATTATCCATGTGACAAAACAATTTACTTCCAAAGACGGCCTCCATGAGACAAAAACAAATCTTAGCCGTGTTGTTCCTATCGCTGATGAGCTAAAACCACTTCTTAAGTGGCTGATGTTCAAAGGCGGTTATAAAGGAACACTTTGGAAATGGAAGGATGAGGCAAAACAGGAAAAGGTGTCTTTTGTATGGGATAATCTTCTTCTTCCGAGAGTAAGGGAATGGAGACAGGGGGATCAATCAAGGCTACTTAGGGATTTTTGTAAAGGAATAAACATTCCTGAAGTGAAATTCCATGACTTGAGAGCGACCTTCATTACTAATATGCTGTCCAAGGGTGTGGCTTTAAATGTTGTGATGTCCATTGTAGGACACAGAAGAATAGCCACAACAGATATTTACAATCGCTTGGCAGGTGTTGGAGTAAAGGGAAGCACAAACAAACTTAGTTATGGTTTGCACTTTCAAACATTCCCTAATAACTTAGTTATTCCCTTTGTAAAAAAGATGAAATGAAGTTCTACATGGGACTACATAGGAATTTAAAAGTTTTGTATTTTTAAATAGTTGGTGACAAAATTTTCACCCGCTCCATTGAACAACACAGCTTTTTCCAATAGCCATGTAAAACATTTCAGGAAATGTTGGGGTATTTCAAGTCCCCGAGTTTCCTAACAAATCAGGCAGTCCTCATTTCACCCGATTTATTTCAGAATATTTCCTAATATTTCAATTTGGTTATACATAGTTCTACATAAAGTTATACATGGATTTTCGACATGGTCAGGGGCTTTTTTAGTGGATAAAAAAAATGATACTTAAATCTTTAAAAAAATTTAAATTTAATATAAGGTTGACAACTCGTAAAAAACACTCATTTTAAGATTTACAGAAGCGTTCTGTGAACAGTTGTTAAGGAAGAAACTATGTTTCATTTGTCGCTAACTTCGCTGGACCAGCTGGATCAGAAATAAAGAATGCACCTATTCCTAACCATTTAGTAGAAAAAATTGCCGGTCAGCATTTTGCTAAATACCACTTTAGAGAAAGTGTCTCTGAGATAGAATATCTAATCTCTAATTTAAAAGACAGTGTATATATTGACGCTTCTAATCTTATCTTACTATTACAAGGAAAGCTTTATCCAGAGTATACGTGTATGTCAGTTTCGGGAGCATTTTCTACTTCATTTTTAATAGGTATGCAAAATTTAGTTCGTTGTCGTATTCTTGAATTCACTATTCAATTAGAAAGAACTATCTCGTCTGTTACTTCAATTGATTTTACGCAAGATGCAAAAAAAGATACTCTTAATAATAAAGAAGTCAATCAAATCTTTAATCAAACGATTCAAGGAGATTACACAGTAATTAGCAGTAGTGGACATAACGCGAATATAACCGTTTCCATAGGAAAAGAAGACAAATCTTCATTGATTAAATACCTTACTTCTCAAAATTTTCCAGAAAATGAAGCAAAAGAACTAGCTGACATAGTCGCTTCAGAAAAACCAAAAAGTAAAGATATTCCTTTTGGAGAAAAGGCAAGTCAATGGATTAGAAACAAGTTACCAAGAATATCTGAAATATGTAAAATGACATATTCGACTACATTAAACCTAGTAGAAAAAGCTATTTCAAATTATTATGGCTTATAATTTAAAAAATTGAAGTAAATCAGCTTAATCGCTCTGTGTCATATATAAATTGTTTCTCCACTTCAGAATATAGAATCATAATTGTATATCAAAAATCTATTGAATCAAAAAACTAATGTTATATTTATTAAAGATAAATGACCTATAACAATACTTGCTTATAGAATATAAAGTTAAAACATTATGAAAATTACAGAATTTAAATCAAAATTAAAAAACATAAGAAACAAAGGTTTTATTCGTTCTAAAAGAAAAGGGCCAACAGGTATTGGTTACACTTTAGAGTCTGAATTAGGAATTGAAGAGAACAATATAGCTGTTCCTGATTTAGGTTTCGCTGAATTAAAGTCACACTGGATCGTCCCTGAAAAATGGACAGTGAGTAAGCATCATTTTTTATACTCTT
>JAPPLY010000067.1 GCA_028819305.1 Bdellovibrionales bacterium | reverse complement strand
CTAAAGATGGAATCTGTTCTCCCCCACCTCGTTCACCTGTTTCTCCCCCCACAAAGCCTTCACCAGCTACTGCCCCTCCATCAGTTCCTAATCCTGTTACGCCCCCCCCAAAGCCTGCACCACCTACTCCCCCTCCATCAGTTCCTAAGCCTGTTATGCCCCCTCAAGAAGTGCCTACTCCGCCCTTTCAAGCCCCTGAAGAACCTCCGCCTATGGATGAATCTTTACCTTATGAAAAGCCCTCAACTAAAGAAGCGGCTTTTGAAGATCTGGATGTTCCAAATGAATTTGTCATCCGCCCTTTAAGTAAAACTCAAAAGGAAAAGCGGCCTGATACACAATCGTCGGAGGAAACTGGTGTCAGTGCTTTGAAGCAAACAGAAGTGTTACCCCCACATCCTCCCTCTACCTCCCCTCCTGCTGATTCTGTTGAGTCTGTTTTGACTAAAGAGCCATCACCAAGTGAGTCTTATCCTGCTTTCGATTCTGTTGAATTGGATAAGAAAAGAAGAAAGGACGATATATCTATAAAATCTACAGGTGGTACATACGCACCCCCTAGTGGAGTACAAGACCTGGATCGTAGTATCCCTACAGGAAGCGGTCCTGTTATAGAAGTGCTTGTATCATGGAAAGAAAGAGTGCTTTCTGTGCATCATTTTTTTAAGGAAGATAATAAAGAGGTCACTTTTGGTTCTGATCCAAAAGCTCGTATTCCTTGCCCTAACTTAATCGGAAAAATGAGTTATAAGCTACTAAAGATGGGACAACAACCGGCAGTGTATTTATCTGATGGTGTGGAAGCGAGTATGATTGATCATAAAGGTAAAAAACATGCTTTCAGTAAATTAGTTGAGAAGGGCTTGGTGACCACCCATGGGTCTTCACAGATTTTACCTTTAGGTCAAGATCAGTTAATTCGTTTGGATTTTTCTTCCATTTTAAGAGTATACGTACGTTATGCCAACCGATCTCAGAAAGCACTTACTTCAGGTCTTTTTGACTTTGCTTTTTCTGAAATGATGGGTTTAATGATGTCTGTCTTTTTTATGTCTGTATTGTTTTTTTATCTCGCTCTTTTTTCTCCTCAATTTTTAGATCCTGATGAGGATTTAGAAGAGGAAGGTGTGAAAAAAGCCACTATTGAGTTTAATAAGAAGCCTAAAAAGCGGGTAGTGAAATTGAAAATGGCTAGTCAGAGGAAAAAAACAAAACTTTCTCTTCCCCATAAGGAAAAGGTACCAAAGAAACGAAAAAAAGTGGGAATTAAAAAAAAGGGTGCAGAGGGACGTTTAGGTCAGGTAGCGGCAAAGCCAAAAGAAAAATCAAAAAAGAAAACAGTGACTTCTGCTCGTCCGGGAGGATCTGTTACTACGGGTAAATCGGGAGCGGGACCCAAAAGTCCACGGCCGGATCCCACTAAAATAGGACTGCTAGGGGTGTTTGGAAAAAAAGGCACACAAAAAGAGTTGGATAAAGCTTATTCTGGTACAGGGGAGTTGGCAGGCTTAGCAGAACAGGCTACAGGCTACGCAGGGCAAAAAGAATCCTATACAGGAGAAGGAATAGGTACTAAATTTAAAAATACGGGTGCAGGGGGAAAAGGGTCTGCTCTCATTGGTGTTTCTGCGGGTATTAAGACGAAAGGCCGAGGTGGGGGTGTGAGAGGTTACGGAGCGGGAGGTAGTTTAGGTCAAAGGGGTACGGTTGAGTTACAGTTAGGTACTTCTGACTGGGAAGTGGAGGGGGGAATAGATAAAAATGCTATTCTTAGAGTGATTCGTCGTAACAAGCATCAATTGGAACGGTGTTATGAATTTGCACTGCAAAAAAAGCCTGACTTAGAAGGTAAAGTTCTGGTTCAATGGAATATAGTGAACGAAAGAGTGAGAGGAACAAAAGTAAAAAGGAACACAACAAGAGATTCTGTTTTAGCCAGGTGCTTGATGGATCGGTTAAAAAATTTTCGTTTTACAGGAACAGGTTTACAAAAAGGACAAATAGGAGAAGTTAGTATTCCTTTCGTGGTTACAAAAAAATGAACAGGAGGTGTCATCTTGGAAGAAAAAACTTTAGAAATATTACATAAGTGTGAATCTAGTGGTCACTTTATCAGTAAAGCCTTTTGTGAGGGGGGCTTTGCGATGTACTTTATTGCGGGAGTGGGTTTTTTAGTTATCTTTTTGATTATTGAAAGATTCTTGAGCTTGAGGTCTTTGGTTCTGGATAAAGATAATGTGAGTGAAAATTTATTTGGCTTACTGCTTCAAGGTAATGTTAGGCAGGCTATTGGCTTTTGTGATACCACACCGGCCCCTCTTACAAATACTTTAAAAGCGGGATTGGTGCAGGTTATGAATAAAAGGCCAGATGAGGAGGTGCAGGTTGCTATGGATGCAGCTGTGTTGCGTGAGACCCCTCGATTAGAGGGTTGGGCTTCTTTTTTAGCTGTTTTTGGAAATGTCAGTGTTTTGATTGGTTTATTAGGAACTATTATTGGTTTAATTAAATCCTTTGGAGGTGTGGGTGAAGTGGATGCGGCCACTAAGGCGGCTGTTCTATCTAAGGGTATTTCTGAAGCGCTCAACTGTACAGCTTTTGGCTTGGCTGTCGCCATTATTGCTATTGTAGCTTATGGTTTTTTTCAAATTCGGATTGGACGTGCTACAAACCACCTACTGGAAAGTTCAATGAATTTAATGAACTGTGTTGTTTCGAATAGGGATAAAATTTATTCTCAGGGTAAATAAATATTAGGAGAGAATAGTTATGGCTCATGTGGAGGAAATGGGTGGTGATAAGAAGAATATAGCGGTGGAGTTAAATCTTGTTCCTTTTATTGATTTAATGAGTGTGTGTATTATATTTTTGCTTATCACGGCTGTGTGGACTCAAATTTCCATGATTCAGCTAGGGAGTTCTTTATATGCTAAAAAAACAGAGGCTAGCCCTTTGGAAGAGCCTCCTCCTTATGCCAATATTCCGTTTCGCGTAAATGTGTTGGAAACGGGGTTCAATATTATGATTGGAAAGGAGAGAATCGACATTCCTAAATCGGGAAGCAATTATAATGAAAAGGCTTTATTAAAGGAAATTAAAAAAATAAAAGATATTTACCCGGAAAAAAAAGATGTGATAGTGGCTTCTCGTGATACTGTAAAATATGAATATGTTGTTGCTGCGATGGATGCTTTATTAAATGGAGGTTTTCCGGAAGTGGTCATTGCCACAGGGGAGATGCTCTAATGCCTATTTATGTTCCTGGAAAAAGATGGAAAGGGAGACAAAAAGCATTGGGAGCTAAGCGGAATGTAGTAGCTGTCTTGCAGCTAACCGCTATGGTGGATATGTTCACTGTTTTAGTGGTATTCCTTCTTCAAAATTATGCCTCCACTAATCAAATTTTACCTATCTCTGATCAAATTGCCCTTCCCCAGGCAGCGACAGTTAAAGAGTTAAAGCCTTCTTTTGTTGTTATGTTGTCAAAGGACTCACTCTCTTTTAATAAAGAACAAGTAGGTACGTATAATGAGGTGAAGAACAACAAAGATTGGCTCATTGTTTCGTTATTGGATTCGGTCAAAGAAGCCATTGAAATATTAAATCAGGAAGATAAGAGTGTAAGTAAAAAAGATGGATCTGGGGGGGATGTTGTGCCTCTTCAATATAAGATGACTTTACAGGCGGATAAGGATATAGATTTTCTTTCTATTAAGAAAGTACTTTATACTTTAACGGAAGCGGGTGTGCAGGAAGTTAACTTTGCTGTCATAAAAGTCAAGGTGGAAGACAAATATGGAGTATTGTGATTTTGTCTCCTGGTGGCGTGGCCGAGTGGTCAGGCAGCGGACTGCAAATCCGTTTACGTCGGTTCAATTCCGGCCGCCACCTTTTTTAACCTAAAGTAATGTGTAATATTTACACAAGTTTTATTCCTAGTATAAGACTTTCGGTTCCTTTAATTTTTTTCTCTAAACTTAAAATATTTAACTTGCTATTATCTTATTTATTTAGGTACATCTATTTTTGTATTTAAACCCAGTGGGTTTTACTTGGTAAACTAAGTTAAAATTTATGAAATATTTATTTGTATTTAAACCCAAAGAGTTAGGAGATCCACACACAATGAATAAAACAACACTTCTTATAATTTTAATTTTTCCATTTTTTAGTGCTTTTGCTACAAATTCTACGTCCAGGTCGTTTACTGTTAGAGACTTATACAAGCCTTTGAATTTAGAAGAAGAACAGCGGTTGATATCTGTTACAATTATAACAAAGAAAGATATTAGGGGCTGTATCGGTTGTGATTTTACTGATATTTTAGAGCGCGCGGGAGTTCAGGTGCAAAGGTTTAACGCTCAGTTTTCTCAATCTTCGGATACGGATACAGCTTATGTGGCTCTTCGAGGTGTTTCTAATACACAGACTACTTTGTTAGTGGATGGGATTCGATGGGTAAATAGCACAGTATCGCGTCCTCCTTGGGAGTCTATACCTATCCATCATATTGAAAAGATTGAAATTGTAAGGGGACCCTCCGGTTTAGGAAGTGGTAATGTAGGTGGGTCCATTAATATTATTACGCAAAAAGCGGTGGATTGTTCTCCAAAAACATTTTGTGTGGATGGGGTGACTCAGCTTTCTAACAAGTCTAATAGGGGGTATACGGCTTATATCAGTACGCACTTCCGTAGCTTGGATCAAAAAACAGGTCTTCGTTTAGGGTTTCAAGGGGACAAAAGTCAGGATCCAGAGACCACCTCAGGAGATTATAAGGAAGGAACTTTTAGTGCTAACTTGGATCATCAAATAGGTAGGTGGCTCATAGAAGGCAGCACTTTTTATCATGATGGTTACAATAATAGTCAACCTACACCTTTTGTAAAAGATAGAAACTTCCATGTTGCTAGTCTGGGTACTACTTATTATCTGTCTCCTGAGCAACTTTTTAGAGTGTCTCTAGGGTATGACAAAAACAAACAATTTCTTACAGGTAGTTCTACAGAATATCTCAGTCAGAGTCTTTCTGTGCAGCTGGAGACAGTATATCGTTTTGATTTCTGGGATGGAGAATATACATTAACATCTGGTGTGGCCAGTAAAAGGGAAAGGGTGGATTCTGCACCTCGTGATGAGTATGAATACAAACAGAGGAACACACGAACGGCTTTTACAGAACTGACAGGAAATCACGATCTTATAATCTATCGAGTGACTGTTCGTGCTGATGATCTATCTGGTAATACGAAAGAACAAGTATTTACATGGAGTGGCGCTGCTTCTTATCATATAGCGGAAATTGTAGAGCACAATATTTTTGTGCGAGGGGGAGTCAATAAAGGCTTTCGTGACCCTGGTTTTGATGAAAAGTATAACTTATTTGGAAATCCTGATTTAGGTATAGAAGAGGCGGTCACTCATGAAATAGGTTTGAGAATAGAGCAAAAGGGAGGCTCTTCTTATTTTCTGGATATATCTGTATTTGAAACGGCACTAAAAAAACCGGTTATTATTCCGGTGAGAGAAGAGCTGGATGAAAAAGCTTATATACAGGGAGTAGAAATGCAGGCTGGTATTGCATTTAGAGATTGGGATGGGCGAGTAAATTACACTAATGTGGATACAGATAATACGGATCAATTGAGGGCGCATGAAGTTATCAAACATTTAGGTTCTATAAGGGTAGATCGCGCTATAACTCCTGATTGGAATATGGGCACGGAGATGGTATTTAAGAAGTGGATGGATTCTTCCTTTGCTGAGGACTCAAGTGTATTTGATGTATTTCTCATTCGTAATGTGAATGAAAATTTGGAAATAGGATACACTATTAGAAATCTTACCGATGAACGGTATGATACTGGTTTCAATACCGAGGGGCCACGGCGTACTGTGGAGGCGTACATAGCCGTTCGTTTCTAATTCATACTTTACTTAGTCGGTTCTAAAACAGTCCCAACAATTTGACTTTATTTATATTTTTGTTATTTTAGATGTCATTCAGGTATTATTGTCTCCTCTTCTTACCTTCTAAATCACATTATTGGGAAAATTTTAGTTTATCTTTTAGCAATAAAAAATCATTATGATTTATGTGTCTTAAAGTCAGGTGTTTTATATTTGATTTTCGCATTTTTATCGAATGTTTATTCGATATTTGTGCTTGTTTTTTTCCATCAATAGTTAAAAAAGCGCTTTGATTATGGTTGTTAACTTTAAAAAGCATTTCATAATTATCAGGGACAATAACGGGTCGGTTTGTGAGACTATGGGAGCATATAGGGGTAATGGCAAATGAGTTCACTTGAGGATGGAGGATAGGGCCTCCAGCTGCTAAATTGTAAGCGGTTGATCCAGTGGGTGAGGAGATAATAATACCATCCGCTTTTACGGAATAAATGTTTGCATTTTGAATGGTAATAGAAATATCTATAAGATGACTAAAATTCCCTCTTTCAATCACCATATCGTTTAGGGCCAGGTATTCACTTTTCTGGTTATCTTCCTGGTAAAAGGATACATCAATTAAAGATCTTTCTTCCAATATCATGTTCCCTTGCACAACGGACTCCAGACAAGAAACTAATGAATCTTGTTTATGAACAGTCAGGAAACCGAAAGAACCCATGTTTATACCTAAGAAGGGGACAGAGTAGTTAGAGATATATTGAACAGCTTGTAAATAAGTGCCGTCTCCCCCTAATACAACTACTAAATCTATATCGGAATCCAAAAAAGGTTTTTTCAATAGGGATGATTGGGAAAAGCTGTGTGTACTAATCTTTCGTTTTTTAAACCAGTGTTCAGATTGTCTAACAATTTGAATAATATCAGGTAGCTCACCTCTATATATAATAAGGACGTTTTTAATAGATTTTTTAAAAAAACGGTTTTGTGTCAATGTTCTTCTCTTAGAAAATACAGGTTATATATATTTTTTTACAATACTCTTTCACTTTTGCAGAGGCAAATAGGAAATTAGAACATAGGTTTTTCTGCTTTTTTGAATAAGCTTATTAAGTCGGACCTGTGTTTTGCAAAAGGAGTTTTTTGCTTTAATTTTGTTGTCGGTCGTGCGTCCTTATTTATATCCATACTAATTTGTTGATGGGGATTGTCCTGTTTTTGCTTAAGGAGTTGAGCCTGATAAGCTCGTGCTTTTTCCATTAATATATCTTTTGGCAATTTTTTTGTATTTTGTTCATTATTAGACACTTCGTTCTCATCAGAAGAAAGGGAGGGAGGGGATGTTTGTTTTGTACCTGTTTCATTGGATAAATGAGTGGAGGCGTCTCCATTATCTTTTGGTTTAGTGTTATCTTTTGGTTCTGCCTTGAGTGTTTGTACTTTTTCTTTCGTTTTTGCACTTTCAAAACCAGTTGCAATAACAGTTATTTTCACTTCTTCTGAGGAGTCATCAGGATCTACTATGGCTCCAAAGATAATTTCTGCATCAGGGTGAGCTTCTGCGGTAATAAGTTCAGCAGCTTGATTTACTTCTTTCAGAGATAAATCTGGCCCTCCTGTAATATTAATAATAAGTCCTAATGCTCCTTTAAATGAAGTGTCCTCTAAAAGAGGGGAGGAAATAGCTGTCTGTCCCGCCACCAAGGCTCTCTCTTCTCCTTTAGCTGCCCCTGTTCCTATGATAGCTAAGCCTTTTTCAGACATGACCGTTTTAATGTCAGCAAAATCGAGATTGATAAGACCCTTTTCGTTTATCAAATTCACAATACCTTGGACGGCTTGTAAGAGAATATTATTCACGCTTTTGAATGCGGTTAACAAGGAGGTATTTTCATTTGTTGTTTTCAAAAGCTTCTGGTTAGGAATGACGATCAGTGTGTCCACATTTTCTTTTAAGAATCGAATACCCATTTCCGCGTGTCGCGCTCTTCTTTGTCCTTCAAAAAAGAAAGGGCGAGTGACAACTCCTATGGTTAAAGCCCCTTGTTCTTTGGCGATACGGGCAATAACACCACTGGCTCCTGTTCCTGTGCCTCCTCCCATACCGGCTGTAATAAACACCATGTCGGCTCCTTTTAAAGCATCCACTATTTTGTCACAGGATTCAATAGCTGCTTGTCTGCCGATTTCCGGATTAGCCCCTGCTCCCAAACCTCTGGTTAATTGAGCTCCCATCTGAATTGCACAATCTAAATTATCATGTTCTTCCAGAGCTTGAATATCCGTGTTAGCAGCAATAAACTGCACCCCCTTTAAACCGGATTGATACATCGTTTTTATAGCATTACTGCCTCCTCCTCCGATGCCTACTACTTTTATATTTGCTCTGGACTTTATATTCTCTTCATCTATTTGGAACATGCCTTTTCTCCTTTTGGTTTTATATAAACAAATCCTGAAGGTATCTTTTGATTTTCATTGCTTTTCCATTAGAATAATTAGAGCGATAATCTAGTGTATTTTCATTTTGTACATAACAAAGCATACCTAGGGCTGTGGCAAAGTTGTTTTTATTTTCCAGTTCACTCATTCCGTGGAATCTTTTAATGGTAGCTGTTTTTACTGGTTTCCCCATAAAATAACGAGCTGTTTCAGTTAATCCCTTTAACGCACTTCCTCCTCCTGTTAGGATAAATCCTTCTTCCAATTTATCAAAATAGGACAAAGATTTTAAAATTTGTTTAGCTTCTTCAAATAGCAGTTCTGCGCGCGTGCTTAAAATGGTGTTTATACTCTTTTCGTTCGTAGTAATGTCCCATTTTTGTAAATCTTCTATTGTTTCTTTATTTTCCCATTCCGTCTTTGGAGAGATATCTCCATATTCTATTTTTATTTTTTCCGCTAAATCTCTTGGTATTTTTAATTCGGACATCAGGTCATGTGTAAAATCCTCTCCACCTATACAAAGGGAGTTGATATGATGTACTCGCGCGTTTATAAAAACAGTTAGGGAGGTTTGGTCTTGTCCAATATCCAGGACACAGGTACCAGATTTTTTTTCGTTTTCCGTTAGTACAGCTAGGCTGGTGGCAAGAGGTTGTAATATCAAACCTCTTGCAGAACAACCTGCATAGCGTAAACATTGCAGAGCGTTTTGCACATTTGTTTCAGGAATGGAAACAATCATAACGGAAGTTTCCAAGCGCAAACCGGATAATCCCAAAGGGTTAAAAAAAGGCCCTTCTTGATCTACGGTAAAGCTCTTCGGTAAAACATGTAATAAACGATGGCCTGTAGGTAAGGAGACAGCCTTTGCGGTTTCCACGGCCTTGTTTAAATCATCTGTAGTGACTTGTTGAGAAGAGATGATAGACATACCTTGTGAGGAAAAAATATGATGATCTCCGCTCATTCCTAAAAAAAGCTGAGAAATTTGTAGCCCAGCCATAACCTCTGCCTCTTCTATAGCTTTTTGAAGGGCCGAAGATGTTTCTTTCATGTTCACAATGCGTCCTTTATAAAGTCCTTTATGGGGAATAGAAGAGGAACCAGCTAAGCTTAACTCATTGGAAGAAAGTGTGCCGATAAGACACCTGACATTAGTAGCTCCTAGATCAACACCAGCTACTACTTTTTTATCTTCAATATTAAAACGGCCCATGTTGCACAAATCTCTTATGGAAATGAAACACCTACAATAATATTAGATGGCCTTGCTTGTACTCACAACAATTTTTTGAGAGAACCGTGCATCAATAACGCGCCACTTAATGTTTTTTTGATCTAAATATCTCAGTACACTTTCAATTCTTTTGGTTTTTATATTTATTTTATGTAAAATTTCTTTTTGTTTTTTGAACTCTTCTATAGGTATTTTTTCAGATTTTACGGAAGCTACGCCTCTTATTTGCGATTTTACAGGATTATAGCCTACTCTTATTGATTTTCCGTTTTTAGACAAAATAAAAATAAGACTGTTATCTTGGGTTGAGTATTTTACTTCTGAAATGGCTTCTCTGCTAAACTCCCCTTGCTTTGGCATAAGATGAAAAAATTGGATAACGCTTTTACGAATCTCCTTTTTTTTCAGGAAGGAAGTTCCTCTTAGAATAGGCAAGTTAGGGATTTGTTTAGAGGGTAGAGGAGGTAGTATTTCTCCGTTCATAGAGAGGGGGTGGATTTTTCCGCTGGAGGGGTGGAGTAGAACCAACATGGGTTTTCGGGGTTGTACATAAATAAAAAGGCGATTAGGCAGGAGTCTGAGGATTTTTACGGAACCCACGCGAGGTTCGAGTTGTATTGATTTTATTAATTCATCTGAAATTTTCCATATTTTTTTTCCAATAAAAGGTTGTAGTCTGGATTCCATGAGGGATCGAATTTCTTCCATAGATCCTTCCCACACGGGTTCTTTTTGCATTTCCAATTGAATTTCGCTAACGATCAACCAGTGATTTAAAACATAATAAGAGGTTCCAGAAAGCAGGCATGCAAACAATAACAAGAGCGGGATGGCATATTTGATAGAGATGTTCATGGAACCTAAGCTCCCATTTCCTTTAGGTATTTTATAACTGTAGGGTGTTTTTTCATCCCTTGATAAGCGATTCCATAAAGTTCAAAATCAGCTTCTTAAGATAATTCTACCCCCCCTCTTAATATACTCTAAGTGCATGATGACTGAAAAGCTTTATTTTTGGTTCAAGATAACTTAAGAGGGTTTAAAAAGAAGATGACAAGAAGAGCGGCAGCAGCTTGTGTTAAATATGTTGAAAAAACAGTTCACAAGTGACCCACAACAGGTTTATCTGAAAAAGCAATCAGAAAACTAAAAAAACGGTTCTTAAAGTTAAAGTTTAACCTCTCTCTTTTCGATATATAACTTATGTTTCCCGTTATATTTAGAATCACTATTTTTCTGCTTTTTCCCTTTATTTTCTTGGCAGAAAGCTCTGCTTTATCTAGCCAAGAAAATACCTTTAATTTACAAAGTAAAAAAACAGTTTTGCTGGCACGAAATACTTACACATTATCGCAACAAACAAGTAGTACCACCAAAACAGCCAGAAGAGGTCGTGTGTCTGTAAGAAAGTCTGACCCTATAAAAGCCCAGTATGAGAACTGCAAAGGAAA
>JAPPLY010000082.1 GCA_028819305.1 Bdellovibrionales bacterium | reverse complement strand
TTAGAGAGTCCATACAACAGATGATGAGAAGTAATCTTTTTGCTTTTTCCACTGCTAAGAGATCAGAAGTGGAGAAGACTATAAAATATATTGAAAATCTTATTGGAAAAAACAAAGTAAAGGAGAAGATGAAAAGAGATTTGCAAGGTTTTACTATATTAAAAAAATCTCAATTAGAACAATGGGAACAAGAATGGGGAAGGGAAGATCTGAAAGAACAACTGGAGCGATATAATTTTCGGTATCTTTTGGACTTACTTTCCTTTAAAGTTTCTTTAAAGGGCCAATGTATGAGGGGATTTCAATTATAACTACTACACTTCAGAAATTGAACTGAAGAGAGGGGGTATCAATATGAAACTATTTATCTACGACCATTGTCCTTATTGTGTAAAAGCCCGCATGATTTTTGGTTTAAAAAAAGTACCTTTTGAACTCGTTACTTTATTAAATGATGATGAAAATACCCCTATAAAAATGATTGGACAAAAAATGGTTCCTATCCTGGAAATAGAACCAGGACAGTTCATGCCGGAAAGTATGGATATAGTAAAGTTCATTGATAAAAAATTTCCGCCTGTTGTGGTAACAGAAAAAGAAAACCCTTCTCTGTTGGAAATATTGGATCAAGCTCGTATAGCCTATTACAGTCTGGTTATGCCTCGATGGATTAACTCCCGAATGGAAGAATTTAAAACCCCTTCCGCTAAACAGTATTTCCAAAAAAAGAAAGAAAACATGATTGGTCCTTTTTTTTCCGCATTGGAAAACACAGAGAATTTTAAAAAGGAAATCATAAAAATTTTACAGGAGATAGAAAAGAAAATGGCAGAGAAAAATCAATGGTATCTTGGTGATAAAATCAGTTTTAACGATTTTCATCTTTTTGCTTTTCTAAGAAGTTTAACTATTGTAAAAGGTTTGCCCTTCCCCCCTAAGTTGAAAAGATATGTAAAAAATTGTGCACATAAAAGTCAAATTCCTTTGTCCTATAAACAAGCCCTTGTTTAATTATACCAATCCAGTTTAACCTCCCTTCATAAAACCAACTCTCACGAATTTTGTCCCCACAGAAGCAGGAGTAGGTAGGGGAAGCAGGGGCGAAGACAGGGGTGTCCAATCATATCTTGTTTTCTTCTTAGGAAAACAAAGCTTCTGAAAAATGCATTTTCTACACCGGTTCGGTATATATGTGATATTAAAAAATATAAGTAATTGACAAGCCATTAAATATTAGTAACATAGAACTTGTTTATACCCTACTGGTAGATTCCCCCGGTTAAATCTGAGGTACTCTATCTGACAGCCACATAGAAGGAGAATCAGCCATGAAAAAACCAAATATAATAATATTACTATCCCTATTTTTTATAGCACCTTATATTCAAGCAGAGATTATGCCGCAAATGGAATCCACACGGGCCTACACAGAGCAAGAAGAAAATACAGGGTTTTTCTCTTTTGGCATCGGAGGAGAGGTTATTCCAGCAGATTATTTTTCCTACTACACTACCGTATTTAATTTTAGATATGGTGGTATTATTTCAAAACAAAGTTCTTTTACCGCCGGTCTTAAATTAACCATACATAACGTTACACACTCCTTTTTAGCCTTTCAGTATTTGTATAGTTTTACCGAAGGACACAAATGGGTACCAGGAATAGACATCTCCCTGTTAATAGGGTTTCAGAGAGCAAAACCTCCTCTTTTTATGGCTTCTAGTCATAAAGTTGTTTCTTTTATAGAGGATGAGTATCATCTCAGCGGAGGGCTTGAATTAGGTCCCTATTTAAAAACCTTTATTTCTAAATCACATGCACTTTTATTAAGAACAGGAGTAACTATAGATACAACGACATGGAAAGATGGTCCCTGTTGGACAGACTTTAGAGCTTATCTCAATCTAGCTATTCAATGGTATTTTTAAAAAAATCATAATCCCTTTAAGTTGTGTGTCACCCGTGTTTTTGCATTGTCTAGTTGTTCTTTGTGATAGTGGCTGATCTTTTCGGATGGAGAATAAAAACCTATGTGTCTGTCTTCATAAGGCATTATCGCCCGAAGCCTTTCCATTCGGAATTTTCAAACTAAAGAAGTATCAGCCATAGCATCCCAGCGACCCATATACCTCACTTCCGGTTCTAGTAAAATACCGTACTTGCTCTTCACTGTTTGCTGAATATGTTGAATTAAATTATGGATATCCCCAGCCCTTGCGCCACCCATATTAACAATAAAGTTAGCATGCTTTTTTGAAACACAAGCTTGACCAATTCGATACCCTTTTAATCCACACCGATCAATAAGGGCTCCCGATTTTTCCCCTGTTAAAGGATTTTTAAAAACAGATCCGCAACTAGCCGACTGCAAAGGCTGACTTTGCGTTCTTTTTAAAGCTATATTCTTTAAGCGCAAAGATAAATCTGGTAAAGGCTCCATAGGCCAACTCATACCTACTTCATAAATCACACCAGGTTCCCAACCCGAGCTGAAACGATATTTCCATTTTATATCCTTACTTTGAATTACAATAACTTTGTCGCCTCTTATCACCTTGACCCAATCTACTATATCTTTAAATTCCTTCGGAGAAATATCCTGCCCGACTCCCGCATTCATAACTACACCACCACCTACATCCCCAGGCAAACCACATAAAAACAAAGCAGGCGCTAACTTATGCCGTAAAAAAATCTGCATAACTTGGGCCTTAGAAACGCCAGTCAAGGCCCTAATACATAAGCGGCCCTTTTTCTGCCACTCCCTATAAGTATTTAATTTTTGAAGACCTATAACTAAACCATTTATGCCCCGATCACTAATAAGAACATTAGTGCCTTTACCTAAAAAATGAACCGGCAAATTTTTCTTTTTCGCCCATTTTAAACTATAAAAAATATCTTCCTTATTTTTCGGCTGATAAAAAAAATCCGCATCCCCCCCAACCTTCCAACTATTCCACCCGCAAAGCGGGTAATTACGAAGTGGCTCCTGAGTCTGATTGTCACTACTTGTGTCCATAAACAACACCCATGCATCTTAATTACAAACTAAATACCATGCAAAGCGGGTAATGCAATATAATCACTTATTGAGAGGGGATATTATTATGCATAACAACAAATTTTTCCACCTCCTCCGTATCTTAGATTTCTCGTAATGCACTGTTAGCTTTATCTATTATATTGTTTTATCATATATTTCTTTATCTATTATATTGTTATTAAAAACAAAACCACCTACTGCTAAATCAAATTTTACTTTATATACATCCAAAATATTTTCCATATCCTTTTTTATATTTTCTAGCTCTTTTATTATTGTTGCAGAATCCCCTTCGGTAGTGTCAAATTCACTTATAACACGAGAGGAAGTGTCAGATCCTACTAAACAGATTTGCTCCATTAAGGCATCAGTACCAATATAACAATCCAATACTTTTTTATAACTCAATTTTGTATTTTTTAAACATAAAGCTTCTGCAACATAGGAGGAAGTGTATAAACTACAAACAGCTACTCTCTCTACAGGGGTTTTATCCCCTAAACAAATACTATCTGCTTCTATACTTACTGTATTTGTTGCACAAATAAACTCCTGAGCTTCGACATTCAATAGTGAACTTTCTTCTGATTTTGGAAGCACGGCACCTTCTTCCGAAAACCCAGATAGAGGTAAAAAAAATATTAAAAAATAAATTAAATTTTTTCCCAAGATTTTCTTGCTGCTTAAAAACTTCATATTATATTTCCTCCTTATTTTATGAGTCGCTATAAAATAGTTTATATATCAAACTTATGGAAAAACTCAAACATAATAAAGGGTAGGGGTAAAATTTACACATTCGTATAAATTTTATCCTATATAAAGGAAAATCTGTTTTCCTGAAGAACACATTTACTAATAAATTACTCTCCTCGTAACAATGAGATTCCCATTTCCGCGGAATTGTAAATGTTCACTAATTCGCTGACAAAATTGAGTTTATAAGGGAGTTTTAGAAAATTCTCAATAAGCTTAAGAAAGGAGGCGAATTATGAGGGATAACTCATGTCTAAACTGAGCGGGGTTCATGTTGCAGATTATTTTATTAAACCGGAAGATGCAAGAAAATGGGTAGAGTGGTTGAAGGAACAAAGGGGCGATCCTCCATATTGGAGGTTAGCTTCTTTTATGTTACTTACAGGAGCAAGAGTTGGTGAAGCTTGTGGCATGAAATGGTCTGCTGTGGATTTTAAAAACGGCATTGCTCGTGTTATAAGTGGAGTGCTCCTTTACTATTCCCTAGAAAATCGTTCATTAATTCACCCCTTTAATATTTATAGGTTCATGTATAATAATACAAAATTTTTGAATTTTACAAAAGAAAAAAGTCAAATATATGTGTGTTTAACTCGCCTGACGGGTGAAAAGAGCAGGGCTACCTATTTTGATACAAGTGTAAGTGTATCAAAATGAAACAAAGAGCAGGGCTACCTATTTTGATACAAGTGTAAGTGTATCAAAATGAAACACTGGTGAGAGGACCGTACCTTAACTATTTTTTGTGCCCTTTGTTTCAAGTATTTATTAAAATTTTTGAGTGAAAGAAGTTTTTTCTTGCCAAGACTATTCCTTTAAAATAAACAAAATTGTTAGATCTTTTTTAAAACTGATTTTTTAGACTGCTATCATTTTATAATATACATAGAAAAATCTTAAAACATTAAAAAACGAGAGTGGTAACACTATGTTCGCCCATCCAGAGTATTTATATCTTTTATTTTTTATACCGGTTTTTTTTATCTTCTTTATTTTGCGTCTGAAATCCAATGATCGTCTTTTGCGTTCTTATATCAGAGAATCTTGTTTAAAAGTGGTGGTTGGTTTTGTGTATAGAAAAAGACAAGTTTTCCGCTTTTTTATTTTACTAATGGTTTTTTTATTTCTGATTTTGGCTTTAGCTCGTCCTCAATCCCGGAAAGAAAAACAGGAAGTAGAAATAAAGGGTGCGGAAGTGATGATTTTGGCGGATGTGTCTAAAAGTATGTTGGTGGAGGACATGGGGGGGGTTAGTCGGCTTAGTGTTATGAAAAAGGAATTAGATAAACTTGTTAATATGCTTGCTGGCCAAAGAGTAGGCTTAATTTCTTTTTCCGGTTCGGCTGTTTTAATTTCTCCTCTCACATTGGACCATTCGGCTTTGAAGTTGTTTCTTAAATCTCTTTCCCCTGGTGAACATACCGTACAAGGCACTGATTTTGGGAGCGCTTTTCGGATCGCTGGACAGGCCCTCCAGAGGGGAAGCGCTTTAGATCCGGCTTCTTCTGCACGAGTCGTGGTGGTTGCTTCGGATGGAGAGGATAATGAGGCACAAGCACTCAGGATGGCTAAAGAGTTAACCAACCAAAAAGTGCGTATTTTTGCTTTAGGTTTTGGCACCCGTCAAGGGGGGATGATTCCTGTTTATGATAGACAAGGAAATAAGGTATCTTATAAAAAAGATAGGGCTGGTAATCCTGTTATTTCCCGTTTTGATGAAAGTAATTTAAAAAAAATAGCTCATACCGGACAGGGGGCTTTTTATACTGTTTCCCTGGGAGGGGATACAATCAACAGAGTGTATAAAGACATTCAAAAAGTGGGAAAGGATATGAGTTCCTACGAGTTGCGGAATGTGTACAAAGAGTGGTATCAATATTTTGTATTTATAGCTGTGCTTTTTGGGTTTATGTACTTTTTAATGGGAGAGAAAAAAAAGGGTGATTTAAAGGAGTGGCATAGTTATCTGGAGAAAAAATCATGAAATGGGGTCGTCAAACTTTTTCTTTTTTTGATATATGTTTTATTTTTATTACTCTCACTAGTATAGGGTTTTTGCTTGTTTTTCCTTTTTTAAACTACAATAATCAGGCTCTTTTTTATTTTTTTCAAAAGAAGTATGGAATAGCGGAACAAAAATGGCTTAGTGCTCTAAGTCAGAATTCTTTTTCTCCTTTTTATCGTATGAACTTGGCCTTAAATTACATATTACTGACACAATCAGATAAAGCGATCCAAGAATATGAAGTCACCAGAAATTTAATGAAAGAAAAAGTCCCTTCTCAAATTTTTCAAATCCAAAAAGAGAAAAATCAAAGTACTTCACATATAAAAGAACAAAAGAGAGATTCTTCTAAACAAGATGAAACCCAATCCCATAAGATAAATGACATTTTATTTTATACTTTTTTTAATTCCGCTATATCCGCCAGTCAAAAAGGAGAGCCTGTGCAGGCTCTTGATTTTTATCAAAAAGCACTTGGACTTCGCCCTCACTCCCGTGAGGTAAAAACAAATATAGAGCTTTTAGTTCAAAATGCACCGACCCCTCAACAACAAGATGACCAAAAAAAAGAAGAATCTGATTCTTCTAAAAAGAATGAAGATCATCAGGAGGATCATCAACAGGGGGCAAAAAAAGAAGGCGCTGAAGAACAAGAGAATAGAAAAAAGGACAAGTCGGAAGACTTTGATAAAAAAAGCGAGGAACAGGCAAAAACGGAAAATAAAGAGGAAATGCAAAAGGGCCAAGAAGAGAGAGATAAAAAAAAGGAACAGCAAAATTCCGGAGGAGAAGCTCAAGACAAAAAAGAAAAAGATCCACTGGATTTCTCGAAAGATCGCAATAACAGTAGTAAAAGACAACAACTAGATCAGCGGCAAACAGAGGCTATTTTAAAAGCTATTTTAGATCAAGAAAATAAGATAAGGGAGAGGCGGCATCAAGAAGAGGGTCGGCCATCTCCTATTGAAAAGGATTGGTGATGTCAACCCTGTTTGAGTATAGACAATTTTTATTCTTTTTCTTATGTGTTTTCTCTTCTTATGCTTTGGCAAGAGGGTCGGAGGTGCGTGTCAGTTCTACTGTTCATCCGAATCCTATATCTCTTCAGGGTGTGCTGACTTTGACTGTAGAAATAGAATATAGCTCAGAAAAAAATATCGGTACCCCTCGCCTACCCGGGTTAGATGCTTTTGATGTTATTGGACAGCATCAGTCTCATGAATTTCAAATGATTAACGGGGTTACTAGTAGAAAAAAGAAATACCATTATCAACTTCAACCTCAGAAAGAGGGGAAATTTAATATTGGGGGTGTAGAGGTGATTGTGGATGGGAAAGCTTATGAAACAGCACCTGTCACTGTGGAAGTTTCCTCTAAAATTAAACCGCGTTCTGTTCCTTCTTCTCCTTTTAGAGGGTTTCGAGGTTTAAAACGTTTTTTTCCGCCCTTTTTTGAGGAGGAGGAGGATGGAACAGGTCCAAATCCTTTTTTTAATAAACAAAGACTTAATCCAGAAAATATTTTTATGAAATTGGAAATAAAAAAATCAGAAATATATGTAGGTGAGATGCTTTTAGCGGAATGGTTTTTATACTTACCTGATAATCAGGCAATGAATATAAGCAGTGAGATGGTCAAAAGTCCTAATTTAGATGGGTTTTGGGTGGAGTCAGTTGTGCCGATGGGAGAAGTGGTTCCCACACCTTCACAAAGGGAAGAAATACAGGGGAAGAAATATAGAAAACAGCTACTCACTTCCTCTGCTTTATTTCCTGTGCGTTCAGGTGATTTACATATAGGGTCTTTTGAAATAAAAAATTATATTACTTTTCCTTTTACACCTTCCCAGGTCTTTTCCAGAAAGAGTGATCCAAAAAAAATAAAGGTGGTACCTTTACCAAAGGAGGGGAAAGGTCTTTTTTTTACGGAAGCAGTTGGTGATTTTCATGTTTCCGCCAGTGTCAATAAAAAGGTGGTTTCTATAGGGGAACCGGTTGTGTATAAAGTGCATTTTAAAGGGACAGGGCAGACGCGGGTGATTCGGTTGCCTCCTTTAGAATTTGGAAAAGCTTGGGAAGTGTATGATACTACGGAATCCCAACAATTTTCTATTTCAGAAAGTGTAAAAAATTTTAAGATAATATTAATTCCAAAATCATCTGGGGAATTGACGATACCCCCTTTTGAGGTAAGCACTTTTGATCCATATTTAGGTATTTATAAAACACATATCTTGCCTTCTTTTACGATAAAAGTGGTAGGGGTGCCTTTATCTGGAGTTGATAAGAACAAAAGCCAGTTGTATTTTCAGACGGAAGAAAAAAAACCTTCATCTGAGGAAAAGCCGTCCGCGCGTCTGGAAGAGAAAAAACAAACTTTAATTCCCTGGGTAAAAGATAAAAAAAGTGAATTTATAATCAAGTATCGTAAGGTTTTTTGGCTGGCTGTTTATAGTGTATTATTTATATTCCTGGTTTTGATTTTAGTTAAAAATTTTTCTTTTAGAAAAGAAAAAAACCGTTTGAAAATCATTTTAGAGACAGGTTTAAAAAGAGCGAATAAGGCCATAAAAAAAGAAGACTGGAAACAGGCGGGGATCGAATTAAATCAAATGATGTATTCGTTTTTTTCTGAGTTATCAGGACAAGATAAGGTAGTTAAGAACTGGGACATTTTATTGAGGGATATTCATCCCAGTATAAGAATAAAATATGAGTCGAAAATACTCGCTTTGGTATCTTATTTGGAGCGTTTAAGTTTTGCTTCTGTTGAATCAGCAGGGAAATTAAGAAATCAAAAAAATGTGGAGCACTTAAAGATGGATTTAGTTAATTTACTTAAAACTATTTCCACTGAGTACTCTCTTCCTGAAAGAGAAACCAGCTGATTTTCATAGATTTTATACTGATCGTGTTTGATCCTTGCTTCTTTGGGAACAAGGTTTTCTGATTTTTTAGGTAGATAAGGTAATCACTTTCTTCAGGGGGGAAATAGGGTTCAGACATGCGTTTTGCCCCAAAGCCGTCATCCCCTAAACAGAGATAGTGAGTTTGTCTAATAGCGGCTAGAGTCAAGACGGACTGGCATAAATAGTTTTCCGAAAAAAGGCCAGGATCAATAATAAATAGTAAAAAAATTACTTTTTTCTTCACATATTTTTATTTTTTTTGTTAGTCTTTATATGTAACATCATTTATGTGTAGCATAATCAAAAGAAACCTTGATTCTTTTTTTTCTATAGATAGAATTTTATATTAGAGGTGGTGATATATGATGAAGATGTTTGTATTGTTCACTTTTTTCTTTAGTTTTGTATCCTGTCAACATCTGAAAAAGTTAGCGGATTGTCGTAATTTAAAAAACCCACCGGACTCCTGTTTCATTGAAGGGCCAGCGGAGTCACCTGTGCTTTCCCATCAGGAAGACTCTTCTCAGGAGGTGAAAAAGCACCTGAATGAACCTTATATTAGCTCTTATGGTGATATTTCAATAGATGACAATGAACAAGTGGAAAAGTGGATTCACTATTTTCAGACAACGGGTCAAGAGAGGATGGCTATCTATCTTAGTCGCTCTTCGCGTTATATACCTATGATGAAAAATGTATTTAGGGAATACCAGTTACCAGAAGATTTGGTTTATGTAGCTATGATTGAGTCTGGTTTTAGCCCTCATGCTCATAGTTTTGCTAATGCTGTTGGTTACTGGCAGTTTATTGAAGGAACAGGTAGAAGATATGGGTTGAAAGTGAATAGTTATGTGGATGAGAGACGTGATCCCGTATTGTCCACCCGGGCAGCAGCGGAGTATTTTAAAAATCTTTATAGTGTTTTTACCTCCTGGCATATGGCTTTGGCTTCTTATAATGCAGGGGAGTACCGGGTTATGCGTGCAGTAATGCGGTATTATACAAAAGACTTTTGGTATTTAAGCTCTAAAAGATCTTTACCTAGAGAGACCCTTAATTATGTTCCTAAATTTATTGCTGCTCTTCGTATTAGTAAAGATCCTAAAAAATACGGTTTTGATGGAATTGAGTATCAAGCTCCTCTAGAATATGACACAGTGAAACTGGATTTTCCCGTTAGCTTAAAAAAGATAGCTTCAAAAATGGGTGTTGAGTACAAAGAAATACAAAAACTGAATCCCCGGTACCGTGGTGAGTATGTACCTATTGAACAGAAAGAAGAAACCGTACTACGTATTCCTGTTGGAAAGAAAGAAGCCATAGTGTCCGTGTTAGAGGAATGCCGTATGGATAAGCCTAAGTTTATGTACTCTGATCATTATTGGTATCGTATAAAGAGGGGAGATACTCTTTACCGCCTGGCTCGTCGGAATAGGACCACTATTTCCACCATCCGAAGAATGAATAAAATGCCTCCTCGAAGAACGATGTTGCGGGTTGGTCGAAGGATCAAACTTCCTTACTACAACAGAACTATTAAAAGAAACAGAAAGTATGCTATAGCTGACTCTCATGTAGTTAAAAAAGGGGAAAGCTTAACCTCTATTGCTAAAAAGTATCGTGTGCAAGTAGGAAAATTACGATCCATAAATAAGTTATCCTCCGCTTCTTCTGTTATTCATCCAGGGCAAGTATTGCAATTAGTGGAAAATAATCAAAAAAGAAGGGCACCCGCCGGAGATAAAGCGGGTTCTTCTAAAACAGTACATACAGTGAGGAGAGGGGAAACTTTAATTGGAATTGCTAAAAAATACGATGTATCTCTTCCTTTGTTGATGAAGAAAAATTCTCTTAATTTTAAATCTACTCTTATAGCCGGGAAGAGAATTATTATTCCTCAGTAGCCTTAAATATTTTTTTAGAGACAATAATGACACGAAAAAATCAAATAATCGGGCTTATTTTTTTAGGCTTTTTATTATTTTCCTGTAATCCTCCTGAGGGTTTAATAGGTTCATGGGAAGCAGACCGTCAAGAATGTTTATATAAGGAAAATGAGGCTTTTTTTAAAAATTCTTTTACGGAAGAGCAGAAATATATATTGGAGTTTAAGGAAGCGGATCAGAAGGTTCATTTGATTTACCCTGATAGGGATATTTCCGCTAATGTATTTATCAATCAACAACAAAGAAAGAATAAAAAAGCTGTTGAATGTGATGTGCTTTTTGTAGGTTCTTATTCTTATAATAGTGTATCAGACTCTTTACATTTTGACTTTGCCAATGATGAAACAGGAGCTTATGAGGCTGCAAAAGGAGCTAAATGTGAAACCGATTTGCAGATCAAATTTAAAAATCTGCCCGCTGACTCCCATTATAAGGGAGACCCTTCTGTTAAGGTAAAACAGGTGGGAGCTAAAGAGTTGCATTTAGCTTTTCCTGGTTTTTCTAAATGCGAGGGTGAGGAGATGAACTTCATTTTTAACAGAAAATAGTTTTATACCGATCCAGGATATTTATATTGTTTTGTGAATTTTAAGATGCGCAAAATGTAAGCTTCTAAAATAATGTATAAAATTTCTTCAAAAGTGTAATGTTTTCACTCTATGTTGAA
>JAPPLY010000028.1 GCA_028819305.1 Bdellovibrionales bacterium | reverse complement strand
AGATAATTTATGCGAGGAATAAAAAAATAGCGTTTATGGGTAATAAACGCTATTTCCAGGACAAGGGGCGTCATTTCGTGGATGAAGCCTGCCTGTCGGAGGAGGAGTACAGCCCCCTTCTGGATACGGAAAGACAAGTTGTTGTCTGCCCGTTCCACTCTGTATGTCGTTCTGCCTTGTCTGTCATGCCCGCGAAGTATGTCAGTCCCGCGAAAGCGGGCATCTGGTGCAAAGAAACTCTTACATGAGCGGGGAGGAGTAGGGATCGTCTCTAAAAAAAGGAAGTGGTTTTTAAGTGAGCTATAGCTCTTTAGGGCTAAGGAAAAACAAAGAAATAAAACACAAAACAGGAAAAGACAAAAAAAGGGAAAGGGGGGATATGAACAAACAAGATAGAAAGTTTATGGCGGCTTTGGTTTTTCTTCAAACGGGAATTCTCGTCATGGCCATCTCTATGTCCAGTAAGTTTTGGCACGGTCAAATACAGGAATGCAAGCAATTGAGTCAGCTTGCTGAGTTAAGAGATTGGTTAAAAGGAGAAAATCACAAAAAAGAAGCAGAGGCAAAAATCATCCAAATGAAACAACACTATGAAACACAAGGTATTGGAACAGAAGAGCCTTAAGCACAAACAAATTTACAAAGTAACAAAATAACAAAATAAAAAAAGTAACAAAATAAAAACATTTTAGGGAGGAAATTATGAATATAAAAAACAATAAAGGATTTTCATTGATTGAAGTGCTCGTCACCGTGGGTTTAATAGGGGTACTTGTGGGTATTGCTGTACCCTCTTATAACAAATATAAAGAGAGTACAAACACTGTAGCTATACAAGCAGACCTAGGTAATGGAGGTAAAGTCTATACTGCTTACGATGCTGTAAATGGGACATTTTGTGCTAACTGGGACGATGTGGGATTAAGAAATTCTGGAGTAACTGTTTTTGAAAAAGCCAATTTATATAAAAGAGATGCTTTTATTGGCTTTAGCGGCCTTGAGACAGATTGTGCTGGTATTACTCTAACAGATGCTCAGTACAAATCAGCAGATTTAACCGCTGGTAGTGTTACAAGTAATGCGGAATGTACAAAATATGGAGGCACCTGGGCTAGTGGTACTAGTACTTGTACAGGTGGCACGTATCCCACTGGATATGCGTACTCTGGTACTACCTCGGACTGCAAACTTGGATCATCTCAGTTTAAAATGGGAGCTACTTCTTTTCAAGTAGGTGGTGCTTTTTATGCAATAGATGACAAAGGAGTTGTTTCTACTGGTAGCGGTGACTGTCCCTAAGAGAGTGGTGGATGTGCTTAATTGCATCTCCTAGTAATTAATAAAAACTTTCCTATCTGAATCATTCTATAAGATTAGTTGTTAGTTAAGAGCGGTGGTTTAAAATCCGTCGCTCCTTTTTTACCTCAATGAAAAACCGCACTAAGGAGATATAACATGAATGACACAAGAAAAGTAGGACCTTACTTTAAAGAGAGAGAAAAAATCAAAGAGATTATGAAGGAGATGCTTCAGCCAAAATATGAATGGACAAGAGAAGTTAAATCAAAATTTGAAAAAAGTTGGAAAGACTATTAGACAGCCTATGATGAACATGAAAAACGCTGTAAAGAGCAAAGGTGAGTACAACAGTACTATATGTAGTAAGGAAACTGAAAGCCACTTTGGTGGCTTTCAGTCCCGCGAAAGCGGGAATCCAGGAAGGTAGCAACTTGCCTTTCTGTGTAATAGTATTTCTTCAGGAAAACGGTTTGCCGGCAGAGGGTTCAAGGTCATTGGCTTTCTACCTAGGAAAGACAAGGGCCGTCCCGATAGAGGCAAAGCTGTTTTACTGAAGGAGACATTTACTGATAAATGATTTTCTTCATAGCGACTGGATGCCCGTTTTCACGGGCATGACATACTTTGTGGGCATGACAAGCTTCACGGGCATGACAGATGAGGGGATGGAGACCAAACCAGAGAGGTATAAAATGAAAAAACTTAAGTGTAAATATTGTAAAAAAGCATTTCAGCCTGTAAGAAAACAAAAGCTTACTTGCGGACAGAAGGAATGCCAACGAAAAAGAAAAAAAGATTATCAAAAAGAGTATATGCAAAGACCCGAGCCAAGAGAAAAACGACTTTTGTATTACAGTGAGTACATTAAGCGGCCTGAAGTAAAAAAGCATGTCCAAAAATATTTCCAAATGTATTACCAAAAGAAAAAAAAGGCTTCTCAACTTGTAAGTTCAGTATAGATATAACTATGAACGAACACATCAAGGAAAGATGTGTAATAGTCGGAATCCGATCCAAACTTTAAGAGAATCAAAGCATTTGTGGAATGAGAAAGTAAGATAGATAAATAGAAGAACGGACGATTAGGAGATTCTATGAGAAAGCTTCTTGGTAATCATTGAATTGACAGCCGAGCGAAGATGCTCAACTGTTGGTGTAGTAAAACAACATCAACAAAAGAAAAAAAGGAGAAAGAGGAGATAAACAAGCATGCTCAGGTTTTTGGAAATGCTGAGATTTTAGGGCCGCCACATTCTTTTTAAAACTTTAGGAGCTTCTCCCAAAGATACCAAACTCTTAACACCTCAACACTTAAGCTTGCATAAGCTGGTCAAGCGGTTCATCCCCGCAGATGCGGGGAATATTTCTACCGCCCGCATGCGGGCGAAACTCTCTTAAAACCCAAAAACCACCGGAAAAATTCTTTCTACCGCCCGCATGCGGGCGAAACAACTCGATTATTTCAATCAATATTATTGTTTGCTTTCTACCGCCCGCATGCGGGCGAAACCCATACATTAAATATACCTGAAAATATAAACACTTATCAAATTAATTTTCATTTATTCCTAACAAGTGATTAAAGATTCCCTCATTGGTTTGACGACTTTTTAGTTCACCAAAAACATGAGAGCGAAAACCTAAATGATGAGAGGAATCAGACCATATAAAAACAACTCTAAAATCAGCATTTATTTTTTCTAATTCTTTTAAAATTTCTTCTCTAACTCCATTCTTCGGCCATACCCATACATCTCTTGCTATACGCCAACAATATCTTCCTATTACAGCACGAGCCTTATCACTTTTTTCTTTCAAGCAATCATTTATTATTACAATCATCAGCTATCCTTTTTAAAAACTTCCTTTAATGTTTTTAACAAATAATTTAAAACATCTATTTCTAAAACCAATTTCATAAACTGGTTTTTTATTTCTGTTAAACTCCACTCTTCTTTTATTGCTTGAAAAGACAACTCTAAAGCAACAATAGGTTTAACAATATCTGCTAAATCATAAGAAAGACCTCCTCCTTTAGTTCTTCCATGAAGAACGCCGATATTAGGATCATAACCTAAATGCAAAATAGTCAAATCCGCTAATGAATAAGATAAAAAATTTAAAAATGTCAGAGGGTCTTTTTTTCCTCTAAAAGGCTTTCCTCTTTTCACATAAGGAATTTCATATTGAACAGCTAAAGACTTATATGCCTGTCTAGCCCATGCTCCTTCCTTCGATAAAAGAGTGTTTATTGTATCGTTCTCAGCACAAGAGGGAAAGGGGGGGGGAATTATAGAAGAAAATTTTTTGATAAATAAAGCTCTTCTTTTAAAAAGGATTTTCGCGGCGTTTATTCTTTTTTTCTCATCAAACACAATTTTATGTTGTCTAACACGAGGTAGAGGCGATCTGTGTTGTGTGGAACATAAATAAAGAGGGGAGGCATTTCCTCCCATAACACCTATTAAACAGCCTCTTGAAGATATTATCCTCATGGATTCTGCTGTTATGCTTGTCCCTGGCCCTAAAAATAATCCTCCAATGCCACAAACCGGAACGGAATATTCCTCTTTTAAATCAGCTTTTAAAATTCTTATGTCATTATTTTTTCTTTTAATTCTGCTATATTCTGTATAATAAAAAGGCACTCTTCTTGAAAGAGGGATTAAAGGCTGAACTTCATCAATATGGATATAATTTCTTTTATTCATTTTTTAATAAATCTTTTTTAACCAAGCCAAATTTTTTATGATATACCCTATGAACTGTTAAATTGTTATCTTCATCTTTAAAGTTTGTAGAGAGGCATTTGTCAATTTCAGAATTTACATGAGAACACAACAATGGCCTTTCTGTTTTAAAACCAAAATTTTTTATATGTTTGTTATATTCAAATACTTCTTCTTCATTGATTTTATTAGCTTTTTTACATTTATCTTTTGATTTTAAACAAATTTGAAGAGTAGATTTTATTTGTGTTATAAATAAATCACGACTTTCACTCAGCAAATTTTCATCGTGCAATTGATCTATTGGTTCACCTTCATTATTCACAACACAAGCACTTAGGTATTGGGAGTCTCCTCTAAACAAACTATTTAAAGAAGAGATTTTTGCTTTTCTCCCTGAAAAAAATCTTTTTGGCATATATTTATTTAATTCTTCTATAGCCTTTACTTGTTTATTTTTTAAAACTGTTAGAGATTTTTGTATATTCTCTTCATTCCAAAAATTATCGTAGGACTTCATTAGCTCTCTGATAGAAACAGTCTGATCTTTATGATCCTCAATAAAAGATAAAATATGTTTTTTCCAGCTTTTATGAATCTCTTTGAACCCTGCCCCTCGTGATTCATTAAAAAATTTTTCTGAATCTTCATTATAAAAGAAATGTATTTTCGCATTGGGTTTGTTCTCAAATCGGTTAATTCTGCCAGCCGTTTGGCAATCCATATAAGGCTGAGAAAGTTCCACAACAGCTTTTTTAAAACTCAAATTATAAGAAGATTGAAGCATCTTTGATGTGATCACTGAGTTATCGCTGTTGACTGTTTTTTGCCCTTTGCCGTGTTCTTGTAAAATACCCTTCAATAATTTCTTTTTGTCAGAAACAGTAAAATAGGAGTGTATCATCTTGATTTTATCTTTGATTGTTTTGAAAAACTGGGAAAATACATTTTGACAGGAATCCACTCTTAAAAAAGAATACAGGCAATCAGGATAAAATTTCTGTTTTTCTTCCAGAGATGCTTCTTTTATAGCTATTTTAAACTTATGCTCATTTCTTGGAGATAATTTCTCTCTCTTGAAAACACTCTTATCCTCTATACATAATAATTTTAAAAGAGAAGGCTCTGGCGTCCCGCTTAACATAAGGGTTTTCACTCCAGATTCTAGCCAACTCCTAATAGTTAAAATTTCTTTTAAAGAAGGAATCATTTTTGGAAGAGCATTAAACTCATGGAACTCATCGAGAATCAGATGAGATTTCAACATCTTTAAAAACTCAGAAGATTGTTTTCTTTTATAATAAGGACTTAAAAATCTGTCAAAAACCAAAATATTAATATTAGAAATTAAAAGATCATGTATATCTTTTGGTTTCCAATTACAATGCTGTCTTTGCCCATTAAAAACAGCTTCCATATTTATTTTTGTTCCATAAACCCTTTCACAATCTGATTCTAAAGGTTTAAAAAGTCCTGTAACCTGATTTTGTCTAGGAAGAGCGATCATTAAGGGATATTCATTATTACATTTATGCCACCAATATAGGGATACACTGGTTTTCCCTCCTGCCGGATCTACCCCACAAACTGATAATTTTTTATCTGCCATTTCATTAGCTAGGTTATACTGCTCCTTGCTCTTTTTATTTTCCTCCAAATTTTCTTCAATAGAAAATTTATCTGTTTTATGAATAGGAATTTTATAAGATTTCCATTTGTTTAGAAAGCCGGTTAATTCTTCCACCTCCCAAGAAGACACTTTCCTATCTGCTTCAAGAAGCAAATTAAGACAAAGTTGTTTTTTGGCATTGCAAGCCACTCTATCTATTTTATGAGAGAAAAAATAAGGATATTGTATTGCTTCAATGTTGTTTTCATTTGGCTTTTTTAAACAAACTAATCTTTCAAAACCTTCGAAATAATCAGCATAAAAAACATTTAATAAATCACCAACAAATTTATGTATATCACACAGCAGTTTAGGGACATTCTCTTTTAATTTTTCTTTAACTTTCTCAAATAAAATCTGAGAGTTTTCGAAAAGCAGTTTATTGTCTTCATCAGACCAATTTGCAGGATGATGCCAGTAAATAGAGTGACGAACAGCATCTCTAATTGAATGATTGTTAAAATCAATAAAGTTGGCTGAATAAGCCCATGAAATTTCATTATGGAAAGGCCCCTTAAACTTTTTTGGCCTAGAAGCTTCTGCATCCATAGGCATATCTTCTAAATTATTATTTGTTGCTTTTTTAATGTAATCTTGAAAGCTGGAGGAAACTTTTCCTATATCATGAAACAAAGCTGAATAAATAAGACATTCGTTAATTTTTTTTTCAATATCGCCTTTAAATTTTAAGGATTTCAGCAATAAGTATCCATATAGAGCTACAGCGATAGAATGCTCTTTTAATGTTTGACCCTTCGTGTTGGCCAACAGTTCATTATCTGAAACTTTTTTTATCAATGTTTCTTACTCTCCTGTTTCTGCAACTTTGTCTTGTTTCTCTTTCTTTATTTCCCAATCATATTTTTTAATTTTTAACCCTGCCTTTCTTAAGCTTGTATCTCTACAAACATCTGATCTTTTTGATTATGAGGACAACCCATTTCATCTAAACCTGAATAATCAATAAAAACGATTCCCCCTTCTCCCCACCTGGCGATATTCGGTCCAGCTTTGAGCTTATTCACTATTTCTGTCCAAGAAAAAAACTTAGAGTTATTGTTTTCTAAAAAAATTGACTCTGAAAGATAAACATCAAAATCAACACAGGCAATATAAGCCGGAGTTCCTCTCACAATCTTATGATAATTTTTATTAACCCAATGCCTGGTTTGTGAAGGCATCTCAAAAACAGACCACTTTTTATAATTAGATTCTTCAAGCTCTACTCTGAATTTAATATCTGTCAAACAAAGAGAGTTGGTTTCATTTATAAGTTCTAAGGTCTTAGAATAAATTGGTTTTTGTTTATCTTTAAATTTGTTGAAATAGCTTTTCATTTTTTGTCCAATGCCATAATCAGGTATGTTGTTACAACTCGGAGGTTTTAGTCTTTCGTATTCTGAATTTGTATTTGTTATTTTGCTATCCTGAAATCCTTTGTTGATTACACCAAGAGATTCTATTTTAAATAGATTTTTTAAAGGCTTTTCAAACAATTTGATTGTTGGATCAGCTCTTTCAAAATTGTACTGATAAAGGTTTATGTTTGGATCAAACACAATATTCTGAGTGTGAATATCTTTTCGCTCAAAAAAAGTTGTTATATAAGGCTCTAATATTTTATTGTATGCAGACTTTTCAACTATTTTATTTAAAGTGGCATTGAGTTTTTGAACTTCAGAATTTCGGTTGTTCTCTATTGTGTTTTTTATGCTACCTGTCTCTCCCATTAAGAAAGAAAATAAGCCTTTTATGGAGCTATCTCTGACAAGAGGCAAAACCTTCTGTTGAGATTTTTCTGGGTGAGAAATGAGATTAAGATCTATTGGTAGAAAATCTTTTTTTTGTTTTATATAAATACCGCCAGACCTGATTTGCAGTTTAATATAAGACATAATTACACCTTTTCATCTGAAAGTCTTTAAATTGAACAAAACTGACTCTTCTATTTCTTATGTAAAAGAAAACTTTACAAAGCTGGTGGCCACTTTAAAGACTAATTGTTTAAACATTTTGAAAAAAGTGGTGAAAGTTCATAGTGTTTAATTTTTCTTTCAAATCAGATTCCTCTAGATCTAAATAATCTTCTCCATCAAAAAAGGAAGCTTTTAAGGAACCTTTTTTATAAGAAAGCCTTGCTCCGGCTTTTAAGCCATTGATCATTTTAATCCTTTGAAAAACCACTGTGACTAAATGACGGATTTGATCTTGATTCAATAAAATACCTGCCCTTTTAATTTTATAAACTGCCCCTTTATCCTCATACTCTTTTATTTCAAGATTATTATCCACATTGTGCTTTTGAAAATACTCTCTGAGGTATTTTAAAAAATCGTCTTTATGATTTTTAGAGATCATTGAAAAATCATTGTCAACCCCATATAAGGATAAGAATTGCAATTCTTTTAAACTGATGCCTCCCAATAACTTTTGTTCTCTACAAGGAGAATTATCTTGTGAAAACATTGAAGTGTCACTTATATCTTTGCCTTCTTTAGACTTTTTACTTCCTTCTTTAGGTTTGGAGCTTGACCCTTGATCAAATACAATATCAACTTTATTTATTGTTTGAGCATCTGCTATATGCAAAGGAGAACATCGCTTTAAGCCTTTTATATCTTGATTGTTTCCCTTTTCATCAGGAGACATATAACCTCTTAGCAAACCTATTTCTGAAGTTACCATTTTTATAAATTGAGCACCAAATTCTTTATCAGAAGGCTGCCTTGGCTGAATATCTTTAAACATTTCATGTCTTATACAACGGGATGATGTATAATCAATTTCCTTTTTTATTTCGTATTCTTGACCGTCTTTATTTGTTTTTTTCTCTCCTGTTTTAAATTTAAATTTTTTTGCGCCTTTATGATTATTATGTCCATCTTTTTTTTCTATTGTATTATAATTATAAACTCCCCACACCTTTAACTTACCTTCAAAAGTAATGGATTTAATTGATTGACTCATAATTTCCCTCCTTGCTTGATTAAAATAAGTCCGTATCCATAGGATTTTCTTGAACCCACACCATTTGTTAATGCTTGATTAAATTTATTGTGATCAGCAACTTTAAACACACCTTGAATACAAAAAGAATTATGGATGTTAAACTTGTTTTCCTTATGAGGGCCAAGAAAATTACACATTACTTTATCTCTTTCTTTTTCAAGTCCAGATAAAAAACAAAATTTACCTAAAGCCTCTTGTGGATAAAGTTTTTTTGGCACAATATTTTCTCTGTGCCTGTTGCAAAAAGCGACATGAGTCTCTAACTCTATATTTTTAGTTTTTTCATTTATAACCATAGAATCTTGATTACTATAATGGAGGGGTTTAATTGGTGGTTTTTTTGAAAGAACATACAGTAAATCACCTTGAGAAAAGGACGGACATATTGTTTTTGGAGAATTAAACAACTCTCTAATCAAAGAGTGAACTGATATATATCCAGCTTCAAAGAGGGAAAAATGATAAATTTTTAAATTCTCTGTCATTTAATGTTAGTCCATTTTAAAATTGTGTGTTCTGTATCCTAATATGAACGACCAATATGTCTGTCGGAGAGTTTTTTTCAAACTCTGGATTTTTTCATACATATAAGGAATTGTATTAAGGTACTCCTTGATTTTTCTAAATATGAGATAAACTCTATCGGCTGATCATAGCTAAAAATAAAGACCTATATTAAAAAAATGTGTGGAAACATAGGGAGTTCAGAAGGGAAGGCTCTGATATTTTGTGTACTTCACTAAATGAAGTCAGAAACAGAAAAGATGGGATTCAAAGGCAATCACAGACAGGAAAAGCCTACATATAGGTTTTAGGAGGCATCCTTAAATTTTCTGGCTGATTAACCTAAAGCGTTAAATTTTACTAAAAAAGTGTATTTTTTACTATTTTTAGATACTTTGATACATGAAAATTTAGTTTCATACCTACTCTAAAAAACATGTCAAAAAAAGTGTTATTACCTTCTTAGAATTACCAGGAGGACAAAACTTTTGAGAAAAAAAAAGCCTGCACAAATCACCTCTCTAAAAAGTAAAAAACTGATTCCTTTTGGCTGGTATGGCGGGAAATTCAGTCACTTGGATTGGCTTTTGCCACTATTACCTAAATGTCATCACTACTGCGAACCATTTGCTGGTTCTGGAGCTGTATTGCTCAACAGAACTCCTTCTATGATTGAAACATATAACGATTTAGATGGGGAAGTTGTAAATTTTTTTAATATCCTTAGAAATAATAAGGAACAGTTGATTGAAGCCATTGGATTGACGCCATTTTCAAGAGAAGAATTTGCTAAAGCCTGTAAATTAGACCCCAACCTTACTTCCTTTGAGCGAGCTAGAAGGTTCTATGTTCGCGCAAGACAAGTAAGGACTGGTTTAGCTCAAAAAGCATCCCTTGGTCGTTGGGCAAATTGTAAGAATACCTCAAGAAGAGGCATGTCAGGCGTAATTTCCAGATGGCTCGGTGGGGTAACTGCTCTCCCAGAAATTGCTGAAAGATTATTAAGGGTTCAAATAGAAAACAGACCAGCTATTGAAGTTATAAGACTGTATGATTCTCCAAAAACTTTATTTTATTGTGACCCTCCATATATCCACTCAACTAGGGGAGATTCAAGGTCTTACTCCAATGAAATGAATGATAGGGAGCATGAAGAGCTGGCTAAAGTTTTAAATTCTGTAAAAGGTTTAGTAGCAATCAGTAATTATGACTGTAGTTTAATGAAAAATCTGTACCCTAAAGAAAGATGGTTTAAGACTGCTGGATCTGAAAAAATTATCCACTCCACTAAAGATATACGGGTAGAAAACTTATGGACTAACTATAATCCTAAAAAAGTAATGGAGATTGATTTTTCTTATGAAAGTGAAAATGTTCAAAGAAATTTTGATGATTTAGGTGTAACATTATGACTGCTGAAAAAAAGTGTGTTGCAATCTTAGAAAAATTATACAACAAAGCTAAATCAAATTTAGAAAATAAATTTACCTCTAATCCGATTATATTCAAAAAAATTGATTATGTAGCAAGGTGTTCAACAAATAGAGCAGCTATCAGGCTTTTAATGTCTTGTCTTCTAGCTAAAATTCATAAGCCGAAAGTGGATATTAGAAAACCATACACTGAAATTAAAGGACGTGATATTTTTTCAGGAAGAACTTATGATGAACAATATTTATCCAATCTTATCAATAAATACGAACTGCCTTGTAATTCAACTACAGCTTTTTTAACCCCCGCTTTAAGGAATATCAATAGAACGCTGACTTTAAAAGTAGAGTTAGTTGGAAGACCAAGAGATGTATATAAAGACATTCTGTTTTTATTAGATACTGTCCATAAAAGAACAGTTACATCGGAAACTATGCTTTTGGATTGTATAAGAATTTTAATAAAAGTAAAAAATGAAAATGCTAAAAGACTCAATACTTTAATGTCTGGTCTTAAAACCTCAAAAGACAAAAGCCATTTAAGCGTTGAAGATATTATTAACTTGTTAACTCAACATCTAGCTTGCAAAAAATCATCTAGGCTTTCTGTTTTAATAGTTGCGGCAGCCTACAAATCTGCTGAAAAATATTTGAAACAAAAAGTATTGTCCTTAAAATCCCATACTGCTGCGGACAAACAAACTAAAGCTCTTGGAGATGTGGAAATCACTCTGGATCGTCCCTGAAAAATGGACAGTGAGTAAGCATCATTTTTTATACTCTTTA
>JAPPLY010000033.1 GCA_028819305.1 Bdellovibrionales bacterium | reverse complement strand
TTTACTGGAGAGAGGCTTTAAAACAGGCAATCAGGAGTTGCAAAAGCAAGCTCTGAGTTCAGCAAGCGAGATAGGAGAGGCCGGATTGCCTTTACTGGAGAGAGGCTTTAAAACAGGCGATCGGTATCTACAATGGCAAGCTCTGGGGTCAGCAGGCAGGATAGGAGAAGCCGCTATTCCTATGTTAAAGCGCGTTTTGACAGACAAAAGTTTAAGCACAGAAATGAAAGCAAAAATTAGAGATCTGTTTATCAAAACGAGCAATCCCACTTTTTTTAAATGAAACTAGGGATGGGGATCAAACTCATTTTTCCCTCTTGTTCGCAAAATTTTGAATAAGAAAACTTTTTCAGAACCGACTATTTAATTGTAGAGGTTTGAAGGAGAAAAAATGAAGAAAATTATATATGAGGTCATGTTTATCTTTTTAACTACTCTATTGGTAGGATACAATCAGTACAGTGTTGCTGAGGATTCTATACTTCAAGATATGTTTAAAGAGTTGAACTACATAAGTACAGAGATAACGGATATTTCATTTGATGTTTCTGGTTTAGAGGGAATGATACGGGCTGTACACCAACAAAGAACTGCCTTATAAAATGAGATCAATCAAATAGAAAAAGATATTAAAGACATGGAAAAATAGAGAAAGAAATTCCATAAGATATTAGAGAGAAAAAAATAGAAATGGTTCTAAAAATTGGTTTTATTTTGTTCCTCTTCTTTTACCATTTGTCATTAACGAGTGGGAAGATCAAGATGACCTTGGCTTTCATATCTCTATCCCATTCAAGATGGAGTCTTTGTAGTGCCTTTATCTCATTTTTTAAAAAAGTTATACTGATTTCGTTTGATCCTTATTATATAGTTTTTAACTTAAAAATATCATGAACTTAAAATAAAAAATTAGGGTAAAACATCTAGTTGCTTTACTCGTTTGAGGTGTCGTCCCCCTTTAAAAGGAGTGTTAATAAAAATTTTAAATATATTATGAGCGTCTTCAAAATTTAATAACCGTGCCCCTAAACAGAGTACATTGGCATCATTGTGTTCCCTGGCTAAACAAGCACTTTTTTTATTCCAGGCTAAGGCGGCTCGTATTCCTGGAAAACGATTGGCTTTTATAGCCATACCTTGTCCGCTTCCGCATATTAAAACACCAAAAAGCACGGCTTCATTAATAGATGAATCTTCTAAAATACGACGGCATAATATTTTAGCCTGTTCTGGGTAGTCACTGATTGTTTCATCAAATACTCCTAGGTTTTCCCATTTTTGATCAGGATTGTTTTTTATTAAAAAGTTTTTCAATGGAAAGCCAGCATGGTCGTTAGCTATAAAAATTTTACCAGGTTTTTTATTTTGTTTCATTGTTACACCAATTGTATTTAATCTCCATCCTCTATGAGAACCGATTTTTGCGATTCTTTCACATAAGCAAAATAGTGAGTAGCTCTTCAAAAGAAAACAGATGTAAAAGTGAGTTCGGCTTTGACACAGTAGCGGCCATTAGGTTGCTCTGTGGCAAAACGCATCTCTGAACCTTTTGCATCTGTTTTCTTTTGAAAGGCTCTCTCTCACTAAGGATATTTTTTAAATAACAAGCAGGCATTAGTGCCTCCAAAGCCAAAACTGTTGTTTAAAGCTATATTTATTTTTCCCTCCTGCGCATGATGAGGGACAAAGTTGAAGTTATACTCATTGTCAGGGTTGTCTAAATTGATAGTAGGTGGGGCTACCTGATCGCAAAGACTTAAAATGGAAAAAAGACTTTCAATAGCTCCCGCGGCACCCAGAGTATGACCTGTCATACTTTTTGTACTGCTTACTTTGAGTTTTGAACTGTGCTCTTTGAAAACAGATTTGATAGCTTTTGATTCCGCTATATCGCCGGCAGGAGTGCTTGTGCCGTGGGCATTAATATAGTCCACTTCTTCTTTAGAAATACCAGCAGATTGAAGGGCTGTTTTCATAGCCAGTGTAGCCCCTTTCCCTTCCGGTTCGGGAGCAGCAATGTGATAGGCATCGGAGGAAGCTCCGTAACCAATCAATTTCGCATAGATAGGCGCGTTTCTTTTTTTGGCTCTCTCTTCTTCTTCTAAAATTAAAGTGGCGGCGCCTTCACTTAAAATAAAACCATCTCTTTCTTTATCCCAAGGGCGTGAGGCTTTCTGTGGATTTTCATTTCTAGTGGAAAGGGCACGCATGGCATGAAAACCTTGAAAAGCTAAAGGAGAGATAACAGACTCCGATCCTCCGCTTATTACTACATCGCAGATACCTTCTCGAATCCAACGGCTGGATTCCCCGATAGCGTGGGCACCAGAAGCACAAGCAGAGACAGTAGAAAAGTTAGGGCCTCTTAAGCCCCAGTGGATACTCACTTGTCCTGAAGCAGAGTTAGCGATAACCGCAGGGATAAAAAAAGGAGACAGACGCTTTTGTTGGTTCAGCCGTGTGGCATTTTGTTCGATGATGCGAAGGGATCCCAGCCCTGCACCAATAAGAACACCCGTCCTTTCTTTTAAGTGCTCTTCTTTTTCAAAATCCAGACCAGCCGATTCAATAGCTTGTTTTGTACTGGCTAAAGCCAGGTGAATAAATCGGCTTGTTTTTTTTTGCTCTTTTTTTGGCACCCATTCATCCGTTATAAAATCATTTACTTCCCCCGCTATTTTAATATCAAGAGAGTCTGTAGGAATAGCCTGGATAAGGTCAACTCCTGAAGTGGAATTGAGTATGGCCTCCCATGTTTTTTTTACTCCTGTTCCCAAAGGAGTAACAGCACCTAAACCTGTAATAACAACTTTTCTCATGAATTTGCTTTTTGATTTTCTTTTATAAAATCAATGGCATCTTGAACCGTTCGTATATTACCTTCTTCCTGATCCGGTATTTGAATAGAAAAATTGTCTTCAAAGGCCATTACCAACTCTACAATGTCCATACTGTCCGCACCCAGATCATCTACAAATGAGGATTCCGGTTTTACCTTATCTTTTTCCACCCCTAACTGATCTACAATAAGGGAAGTGACTTTTTCTTCGATGTTCATAATGTCCTCCTGTTTTGTTTTCTTTTAGTATGTTCTTTTTAAGAGGTCAATAATAAGACTTACATAGCTAAGCCTCCATTAACAGAAATGACCTGTCCCGTTATATAGCTGGAGCTAAGCAAAAAAGCTACTGTTTCAGCAATATCTTGAGGATGTCCCAATTTTTTTAAGGGGATTCTATCTGTAATGGCTTGTACCTGTTTTACATTAAGTTGTTCTGTCATATTTGTTTTTATAAATCCGGGAGCAATGGCATTCACTTGAATATTTCTACCAGCTAGTTCATTAGCCATAGTTCTGGTAAGACCCTCAATGCCGGCTTTACTGGCCACATAGTTGGCCTGTCCCGGGTTTCCTATTTGAGCTACAACAGAGGAAATGTTTATAATATGGCCTTGACGGGCTTTAATCATATATTTAGCCGCTTCTCTTGCACAGTAAAAGTTGCCGTAAAGATTGGTTTTAAGTACAGAATCAAAATCTTTGTCTTGCATTCTCAATAATAGCCCGTCTTTTGTAATGCCGGCATTATTTACCAGAGCGGATAGGGTGCTAAAATGTTCCATAAACTTATCAAAAGCGTTTTTAATGGATTCTGAGTTCGTTACATCCATTTGTAATAATAAATGCTCCTTCCCTTCCAGGCTTTGGAAAACTTGTTGAGCAGAATCAGAAGAAGAAGAGTAGGTGATAGCTACCTTTGCTTCTAATTTTGCCAGATGTTGGGCGATAGTCGCCCCAATACCACGACTGGATCCTGTTATCATAATATATTTATCTTTTAGATTTTTCATTTTATACTCCTTAATCGGTTTGAGTTTTCATGTTTTTTTTTGATATAAAGATAAACCCTTCTTGAGAGAATAGAGGTTAAAAGTGAGTTCGACTTTGACACAGTAGCGACGAACAGTCGCTCTGTGGCAAAACGCATGTCTGAATCTTTTGACCTCTATTCTCTCAAGAAGGGAATTATATAACTTTTTACCTTTAAAAACATGAAAACTCAAACCGATTGGTATGTTTATTTTTTATATTAAACTTTCTGTTTTTGATACTATAATTTTTAGCTGACTCCTGCTTTAAAACAGTTCTAACTTAGGAAGATAATAAAAGGCAACTAGAATCTATTTTGTATAAAATAAATTCAATTGTCTTATCTGTGTGCAATCTGAGTGTCGTTTTGTTAGCTGTCTTGTTAGCTTGTTTTGTTAGCAAGTTAACAGATATTTATAACTAGTATGTAAGATTTCGTAGTTTTTGTATGTCGTCTAAGTTATGAAAGTGAGATACGGTTTTTGAACTGTCTGTTTTTTTCATCAGGCCGGATAAAACCTTCCCTTCTCCTAATTCCAAAAAAGAATGGCAACCTTGCTCTATTAAATACTGAATGGACGGAAGCCATAAAACGGGAGCCTTTACCTGTTCCATTAAGTTGTCTTTTAATATTTCTAGTTGGCTTACATTTTTGGCGACTGTGTTTTGAACAATCATTTTGTTTGGTTGTTTAAAAGATAGTGTGTTTAAAAATGCTTTCATTTTTTCACAAGCCGGTTCCATAAGGGAAGAATGAAAAGGGGCTGATACCTTTAAGGGGATAAGCCGTATTTTTGCTGAGGAAAAAGAATATTTTTGATAATTTTCTTTAGCCCAATTTAATGCTAAAGAAGAACCGCTTAGGACTGTTTGCTCAGGACTGTTGAAGTTGGCTGTTTCCAATGGAGTATGCCCACTTTCTTTTTCCACCCATAGGCAGAAACTTTTAGCTTCTTTCGGAGAAGGACCTACAAGAGCACTCATGCCTCCTTGCCCAGGGGAGCCACACTCACTCATGTATAAACCCCTTTTCCGAACGGCCTTTAAGGCTGAGTTTAAAGGTAATACGCCTGCGGCAACTAGGGCAGAGTATTCTCCTACAGAATGCCCGGCGCAGTATTTTATAAAACTGAGATCCATTTCCTCTTCCAGGCAGAACCAGGCGGTGCAAGAGACAAGTACAATAGCTGGTTGGGCATTTTGAGTCAGGGTTAATTCTTCTTCTGGCCCTTCAAAGCAAAGTTTTTTAAAATTGATTTTGAGTTCATCGGATGCAGATTCAAAAAGCCTTCGGGCTGTTTGAAATTGCTCATAATAAAAACTTCCCATGCCTATTTTTTGTGATCCTTGACCTGGAAATAAAGCCGCCCACATAGTATATTTTCTCCCTTCGTTTATGTATAGAATCTTATTTTATATGTTGTCCTTTATAATTTACCTCTTTTTTTTTAGATTATTTAGAGTGTTCTAACGTTCCTTTATAAACTCAATTTTGTCAGCGATAACTAGACTCCTGCTTTCGCGGGGCTGACAATGTTCCCACGGATGTTTGTCCCCACGGAGGCGAGGAACCAGAAGCAGAAATCTAATATTTTAAAAAAACCGATCCGCTGGTCATGCCGCCTCCCATAGCGATCATTAAAATATCTTGCCCTCTTTTTATTTTCCCCTGTTCTATAGCTCGGGCCATAGATAGGGGAATAGAGGCAGAAGAAATATTGCCTGTGTCTTTAATATCGAAGATCACTTTTTCCTCGGGAAATCCCGTGAGCTTACAAAATTGTTTTAAAATTCTTTCATTTGCCTGATGAGGCACTAGCCAATCTATCTGATCCAGGGAGCCCCCTGTATCTTTTAATGTTTTTTCGAGAGCAGAGCACATTATTTTCACGGCTTTTTTAAAAACAGTTTGCCCTTCCATGTGAATGTAGGTATCTTGCTTTTCACTTGTATCACAATTCGGTTGCTTTTTGCTTTCGCGGGGATCAGGTTTTTTGGTCATCTCGTTGTTTTTTTCTAAGGTAAGAGAAAGGTTCTGAAGGGTATTATTTTTTCTATATTGGTTCGGTATAGATTGTGTTTTACTAGCATATTTTGCACCAGGAGCAGGAATGAATAACGCAGAATCCATTTCTCCATAAGCTTTTAGCTCCTGATGATAGATACATCCTTTTTCCGGGTCTTTGTTTTGAGATACAACAGCCGTGCCAGCCCCATCTCCAAACAATACACAGGTGGTGCGGTCTTGGTAGTTAGTAATATGGTGTAAAGTTTCTGTTCCTACTATCAAAATATTTTTATATGTGCCGGTTTGAATATATTGGTTTGCAATGCTGAGAGCATAGACAAAACCGCTGCAAGCGGCGGAAATATCCAAAGCGGGAATATGAGAGATCCCTAGTTTTTTTTGAAGGGTGCAGGCTGTGTTAGGCATCAGCTGATCAGGATAAACAGTAGATACCAGAATAAAATCCAAATCTTCAGGTGTTAAATTACTTTTTTTGAGAGCTTGTAAAGAAGACTTTAGAGCCATGTCACTGGGTAATTCGTTTTCTCCGGCAATGTGTCTGGATTCAATGCCAGTTCTTTGTTTAATCCATTCGTCTGAGGTGTCCACCATTTTTTCCAAATCTTGATTGGTCAACACTTTCTTGGGCAAATAATACCCTAATCCACTGATGCGGGAATGATACATATTAAAACTCCAAACCCAAAGGGTTTTAATTGTGCGCACTTCAAAGGAAGTTCATCCTGGGAAGAGATATACCTTCTACTATCGTATTGTTGACATTAATCTTGAGATAGGACCACTTGCCGTCCCTTATACCATCCACAAGAAAGACAAAGACAATGAGGGCGCGTTAAAGCTCCACAATTAGAACACCGGCTGAGACTTTGTTTTTTAATGGCATGATGGGCGCGCCTCATACCTCTTCTAGCTCGGGAGATTCTACTTTTTGGTGAAGCCATTTTACTGTCCTTTGTTATGGTTTTTTAGTTTAATGTGTCACTCAGTAAAACAGATTTGCCTTTATACGGAGCTTTGCCTCTCAGGACGGACCTTGTCTTTCTTAGGTGGAAAGCCAAGGTCCTTGGACCCTCAAACGGCAATCGGTTTTCCTGAATGTTTATTTATAATACAAGTGTTACTCTTATATTTCTTATTCATAAATATTGTAAAATCAAGAAAAATTTTTATAAACTCATTGTATGTAACATTTGTGATATCTTTCTTATTCTGATAAAGAGAGTAAAATGGGAAAACAGTGGAAAACAGCGGGAAAACGGAGTCAGGCAGGAAAAAAAGGAGTATAAGTCCCTCTTTCTTTATTTAAGCTTTGTCTTATCATCAGATATTGGTACCGAAAGAGCTATTCAGCAAACTTTACATAGAGCATATATAAAATATTATGGACTCAAAGCTAAATGGTCATCGTAAAATATGTTTATATCTGCGAACTTTAATTTAGATAAACCCTCCTGTTGTTGCCAATTTTTAAGAGAAGAGCGTATCTGATCCATTAAATTATCTTGTTCTTCCCCCCCTAATATATTGTAGTCTTTCAAAGGTTCTGTCATAAAACTTACTCCTAAGAGTGTTAAGCTTACACCAGTTAATACCAATGAAACTGGCGCGGAGATACCAAACAAGATCATGGATGTTCCTGCTACTATCAATAGGGAGTAACCCATCTTTACTATTGTTTCTTTTCTTATAGTATTATTAGATTGAAACTGATGTGGATTAAGGTAATTAGGGTTATCATTTGCAATGACTTCTATGTCATAACCTTGATCTATGAAAAACTCTTTTATTTCTACCGGGGTTAAAAGGATACCATCATGTATCGCAGTTTGTGCATAAGTGTTAAAATCTTGTATTAGGTTTTGAAGTTCCTGTTTAAGAGGAGGTATATCTGTAGATTCATCTAGCTTTTTTATGAATATAAGACTTTTATCCTTATCTATTTCTTCAATGTGTATAACGGTTGCTGTTCTGTTAATAGGATCAAATACACCATAAGCTAGAAGAGGATTTAATATGAGAATAACGGATAACGGATAATTTTTTCATTAGTGAACCTCTTATATTTATAATCTACTCAAATATATATACCTAATACAAAAAATATTCTAGCTAATAACTTAGCAATAATAATATTTAAATAATAGGGATGAACTTTTTACACTTCTGTCTAAAAAATGTACATTTTATATTGTCCTTGGCTCATTGATTAACGGCAATGACCTGAGAGCTTTATGAGTATATGAAGACAGAGGATATGGTGATTTTTATTGTTTCTTCTTGACATATAAGTATCCTGTAAGATACATAAAGATAAGTGAATAGAGAAAAATGGGAAGTTTTTGAGTATGTAAGTGAGTCTGGGAGTTGTCCTTTTCAGGAGTGGTTGGAAAATCTAAAAGATATAAAGGGAAGGGCAATTATTAGGAAAAAGATCAATCTATTACGATTAGGTTACTTTTCAGATTCTCGTTCATTAGGAGATGGTTTATTTGAAATAAGAATATTTTTTGGCCCTGGGTATAGGGTGTATTTTGGAAAACAAAGAAAAAAGATAGTGATTCTTCTTTGGGGAGGTAAAAAAGATTCACAAAAAAGAGATATAAAAAAAGCTCAAAGATATTGGAAAGTGTATAGTAAATAAACTTAAATTGAAATAAAAGTAACAATTAAAAAAAACAAAAAAATATGAAAAAGAAAACAAAAAAATATGAAGACTCTCTTATTGAATCTTTAAAAGATCCTATAGAAGCAGCGGCTTATTTGACTGTGCATATTGAAGATGATAGTGAACATGCAGAAGAAATATTTCTTTTAGCTTTAAAAGATGTAGCTAAAGCCTATGGAATAGAAAAAGTAGCTCAAAAAGCCAAAATAGGAAGAGAGAGTATGTATAAAACATTGTCTGGTTCTGTAAATCCAAAACTCAAAACTTTGAGGAGTATTTTGGATTCAGTGGGACTTAAGATGGCGATTGAACCAAAAAATAGTAAGGCTTTATAATCGAGCACAACGCCAGAAAAAAAATTATTAAATAGATTGGTTTTGTGTATTGTACTTAAAAAGACGGTACTGTTTGCTAAAAAATAAGGGTCATGCATAGTTTATTATGGGAAAACAGTGGAAAACAGCGGGAAAACGGAGTCAGGCAGGAAAAAAAGGAGCTTTATTTACAAAGCTTTCTCGTGAAATCCAAGTAGCCGTTCGCCTAGCCGGACCTCATCCTGAAAACAATCATCGTTTAAAACTGGCTTTGGAAACAGCTCGTTCTCATTCTTTGCCAAAAGATACAATAGATAGGGCTATATCTAAAGGCCAAGGCCAAAAATCAGAAGATCAGATTGAAGAGGTTATTTATGAAGGGTTCGGTCCTCATGGAATAGCTATGATCGTTCTGTGTCTTACGGATAATCGTGTGCGCACGGTTTCGGAAATTCGCCATCTGTTTAAGAAACATAAAGGTAGTATGGGAGACAGTGGTTCTGTAATGTGGATGTTTGATAAGGTGGCTTTGGTGCAGGCAAAAAAAGAGAATGATCAAAATGTGGAAGAGGAAGCTATTGCAGCGGAAGCGGATGATATGGAAAAAATAGAGGATTCTTATATTTTTTATGGAAAGTGGGAGCATTTGCAAACTGTAAGAGAAAATTTGATAAAAAAAGGATGGGAGATTATAAAGGCAGAGTTAGCTTATAGAGCGAAAGATAAAGTAACAGTGGTGAATCATCAGGATGTGCAAAACTTATTAAGACTCTTTAGTGAAAATCCAGACTGTAAGGCTGTTTTTACCAACTGGCGCAAGCAGTAGCACGGTAATTGTTTTTGTATTGAATATGAAGTTTAAGTTTTAGGTTTCTTGTAAAATTTTATGCCCCTTCAATATAGTAAATGATTTGGTTGCATAATATATGATGGTCATTGGCGCTTACAGTATTGGAGGTTGCTTCCCATTTAGGGTCATTAAATCCATCAATATAAATAATAGTTTTTTTCAAAATAAGTCAAGGGTAAAAATTAAAAAATTTTAGTTTAAAATTACATTATAATCAAAAATATTTACAACGTATCAAATCTTTTATCCACCAAAAAAGTCCCTGACCAACCTAAAAAACTCATGTATAATCTCATGTAGAATTATGTATAACGATTTTGAAATGCTGGGAAATATCCCGAAATAAGTCAGACGAAATGCAAATTGCCTGATTAACCAAGAAACACGGGGACTTGAAATACCCCGACATTTCCTGAAATATGGTGAAATGGAATTTGAAAAGTTTGGAAAACTTCAAAAGCCGTTTAGATTTTTGAAGTGGTGGAGCTGAGGGGGATCGAACCCCTGACCTCAGCGCTGCCAGCGCTGCGCTCTCCCAGCTGAGCTACAGCCCCTTTTCTTTTAATGACAATCAACTGCTGGTTAAAATATCTCCCCTTAAAACTTCCACAAGAGCATTAAGTGCATCCGTAGAAGTAAAGATGCCTAGCTCTCCATCGGCACTTGTCACTAAAGCACTTCCGTATTTATTTTTTGACATATAAAAGGCCACTTCAGAAAGTTTTGTATCCGATGGAATAATATAAGGCTCTTTTTGCATAATATCCCTGGCTGTTAGTGTATTTATATCATTTGAACGATATGCCGAAAAAATATCTCGTTCACTGATAATACCGACAATTTTATCACCTTCTTGAATAGGTATATGCCTGAAGTTTTTCTTTTTTATTAACCTTTCCAATTCAACAAGCTTTGTATCAGGTGACACTACTTCAGGGCAAGGCGTGGTAAATTCTTCTACATTTAAGTTTTTGATTTTTTTCCACCACTTTTCTTCTGTATTCATGAGTTTATCCTTTCTCGTATTTCTCATTCAAACCGGTAAAATGAGATAATTAACATTACAATTATTTACCAGCTTTTTGCAAAGAAATATTAATATAACGTCTATGATAATTATCTTATTTTGTAAATATCTTTTCTGAGAGGAAATATTTTTCTGTTGACTTCTGTTTGTTATGTCGGAGGTTTTTGTAGCAACCTTTAAAAGGGATTATGTTTACACTTCCGAATTTAAGTGTCATTTTCTTCTACTAAAGACTTAAAAATTGTGAATATCTTTAAAAGAAATAGATAAAAAGTATGTGGTTATTTAAACTGGAAAATGGAGAGTAATCGAACAGCAGCAGAACCAATACGTACAGTTTATCATCAGCAAACAGCTAAGGGCTGAAGAATAATCTAACCATTCAATAAAGACAATAGAAGAAGGAATGACTTTTGAAACAGAACAAAGCCTCTTTTTACAAAGATATACGATATGTTCAAATTTCTTTTATGGGGCTGTTGTTTGTTATGGTGTGTTGGTTTTTGACTTATCCCTTTTATGGGAGCAGGTTGTTCTTACATTTACTGTTGGTTTCTTAACACAGTGTTTTTGGAAAAAGAAATTATACCGGACTGGTATAGAATTTGCATCCTCCGCCCTCCGTTCATTATGGGAAAGTAGCTTACAGAAACCAAAAAACTCAAACAAGGTTAGTTTATTTCGAACAGGTCGGGAAATCGCGCTTTTCAGAGATTCTCTTCCCTTAGGAGAAAAAAAGAAACAACCAAAAACTCTGTCTCTGCGAAAGCAGGGATCAAACCAGATTGGTATAAATCTCAGTAGAGGGCATTTCTTAAGTGTTTTTATAACTTGCCTCAGTTTGGTTCTCTTATTAAGAAGTAATAATTTATGGATACACCCGCTAGCTTCTTTTATTGCTATCAGTTCAAAGTTTTGTGTTCAATACAACAAACAGCATTTTTTTAACCCATCTGCCTTTGGTATTTTTGTTGTTTTCTTTTTTTATGATATCTGACCCTAGGACTTCTCCTAATCACTTTATTGGTAAAATGGTATTCACTTTTTTTATGGCCTTTTTCTCTCTCGTGTTACATTATTATTTTTATATACAAAATGGCTTGATTTACTCTTTGGTTGCTTGTTCGTGTTTTACTCCTCTTTTAAATAAAAAATTTCAGGCCAAATCTTTTCAATGGAATAAAATTATTAGATGAGATATGGGATATAAAAGAGCCTTCCACTAAAAAAATAA
>JAPPLY010000066.1 GCA_028819305.1 Bdellovibrionales bacterium | reverse complement strand
AAGAATGTGAGGAAGCGGAGGCAGAGATGATAAAACAGGGTTTAATAAAGAAAGGGGGTTATATGGATATAAAGGAACTTTTTAGAGAAGAAGGACGGCAAGAAGGACGGCAAGAAAGAGATAAAGAGGTGATTATTAATATGCTAAAAAACAAAATAGATAACCAGCTCATTAGTAAAGTCACCGGTCTTTCTGAAGCAGAAATAAAAAAACTAAAAACTGGAAAATAAGCCCGGGTATAGTTATCAGGAATCTCGTCCCCTAATCACTGATGTTTTGATACTGGCAGTAAACTCTTATAAAAAATGAGGATTTAATCGTCATTTTTCCGGTAAATTTGACGATAGACTATACATTTTTTAATTTATATGCTAAACTTTATACTAAATTTGTTTGAGAACCAGGGTTGTTTTTCCAACTCTTATAAGGATCACCTGCCCGGAAGGTTCGCAACAATCAAAACCTTTGGTTTTAATTATGTATAAAAGATACTTTCTACCTTCAAAACGATCCTTTTTTATACTCGGACCGAGAGGAACAGGAAAAACCACTTGGCTTAAAAAGGAATATAAAAAAGCTATTTTTTATGATCTGCTCAATCCTTCTATGTACTTAAAACTCCATAGAAATCCTGAGCTATTCCGTCAGGAAATTTCAGCTCTTCCTAAAAACTCAATTATTATCATTGATGAAGTTCAAAAACTCCCTATTTTTTTAGATGATATTCATCATTTTTTAGCTCAAAAAGATAATAAAAAACAATTTATTCTGTCTGGCTCCAGTGCCAGAAAGCTCAAAAGAACTTCAGCTAACTTACTGGCCGGACGAGCTAGTCAAAAGTTCTTTTACCCTTTAGTTTATGCTGAACATCAGATAGATAAATGGGAAGACATTCTCCGTTTTGGTACTTTGCCAGAAAGCCTCAACTTAAAAACAATAAAACAAAAAATAGAATTTTTAGAGGCTTACTCTCTTACCTATTTAAGAGAAGAAATACAACAAGAAGCTGTTGTAAAAAACATCAGCAGTTTTTCTCATTTTTTAGATGTGGCCTCTCTTTGCAATGCTCAAATAATTAACATGTCCTCTCTAGCAAAAGATGCGGGAGTGGCTAGAACCACCGTCATGGGATATTTTCAAGCTTTAGAAGATAGCTTAATTGGTTCTTGGTTATTTACTTGGAGAAAAAAAACCAGAGTAAAAGCAATAGCTCATCCTAAGTTTTTCTTTTTTGACACAGGAGTTGTCCAGACCTTAGCCGGACGAGTGAGAGAATCTATACAAAACCAAGATAGAGGCTTTCTTTTAGAAACCTATTTGCTTCATGAACTAAAAACCTGGAATCAAATTCATAATTGGGGAGCTAAAATCAGATTTTGGAAAACCCACTATAACTCTGAAATAGACTTTATTATAGAAATAAAAAACAGAAAAGTGGGAATAGAGCTTAAATCTTCTCAAATATGGAAAAAAGAATTTGGAAAATATCTTAAAAAAGCCAAAGAGGAAAAATTTATTGATAGAGCCATTGGTGTTTATTTAGGAGATAAAAACTTAAAGGCCGATTTTTTAGATGTTTATACTCTTAAAAATTTTCTAAAAATTTTAGAAAAAAACAGTTTATATTGACTAAAAGCAAGATATTTATTTCTTAAAAATCCCATCCATTATCTACTTCTGGAGGTTTTTTGAGCTACTCCATCCATCTTGATCCAGCTTCATTTTTAATTGGTTAAATTTCTCTTTGTTGTTATTAAATAACCATTGCCCTAAGCCATTGTCATTAATAGAGCGGATTATAATATCTTGATGAGCGGATTCAACATCGTATTCCTTTTTTTCTCCTTGATCTTCTCTACTGGTGATGCGCTCTGGATTATATTTGTTTTTGCCTTTATCAAAAGCGGTTAATAATTGACCTAAAAAGAGGGAACTTATTTCTTTATCTGTTGAGTCATCTTGCCAGCCCATTTCTCTGTAAAAATAAAGGTAGTCGGCTTTGCGTACAAAACCCATTTTCTCGGACTTAAGGCCACTGACTATAGCCGCTTTAAGCTCCTCGTTTTGTTTTAATGTATTTACAACCTCACTATACCAACCAGCCTTTTTATTATCTTGATTGGTTATTAAAGACATCAAACGATTAAAATTAGCTCTAATTCCTTCTTCTCCCAGACTCAGAATACCAGTGACTGCTTCTTTAACTGGCCCCTTTTGAGTTGCTGGCTTGTTTTTGTTATTGTTCAGAGCCTGCGTAAGATTACAGCCTATTTTTTGGTATTCTTTAAATAGATTTTTTGTTTTCTTATCCAATTCTGAAGAATCATCCAGAAAACAAGAAGTGGGTAACCATTTAGCCGCCTCCGGATAATGCTTCCAATGATTGGCCCATTGGATAGATCCGTATTTTTTACAAGTATTATCTGGGGTATTCATAAACTGAATAAAATTAAGTATGTCATCTGTATTTGTACTTTCTTGTGGTTCTCCACCAACCATCTTAATAAAATCCGGCAGGCTTTCTTCCGAGAGATTATCCTTTCCAGGAGCTACTATCCCCCAACCGTAAAGGGAAGATTCAGGGAACATCATTAAATAACGATCATTAAGTGTGTTGTGTTCCGCTAAATTAGAGCTATAAGCTTGGTTAACGGCTATATGACTATCATTATCAACAATGGGAATATCATTTTTGTCAATAACCCTAATCGTGTGATGATCAGCCGGTTGTTCTTTTTTAAGAAGCTCAGGAGTACGTACAGTCCGGCACCCCATTAAAAAGAGGCTTTTTACATTGGAAAACCAATCTGCACAACCTGGTTCACAAGATAAATCCTCCATAAAATCTAGATCTAATTTCCAATCATCATTATCTCCTATAGATTGCTCACCGGCAAAATAGCCGGTATGATGACCAGAGATAATTAAAGAGTCACATTCACTTGTGTTAAGCATTTGTTTAAATCGTTCTTTTACCGATTTTTTATCCACCCCCTCTGCCGCCTCTCCATAAAATTCTTTTATTTCTATTTTTTCAAATTTCCTCTGACATTGATTTTTAGCCTCTTCGTTTTGACCCGCCTTTTTCAAACATTCTTTTAAAGGATCCTCTTTGTACCTCTTTTTTAATTCTGTATATTCATCCGGGTTATTTAAGGAAAAAAAACAAAAAGTACTTTTATTGTTATCTTCAGGGGGGGGTGTTCTACAGGTAGCTGCTTCCCCCATATTTATGTATGTTGACAAAAGAAAGGATAAGAAAAAGGGTAAAACTAGGTATGATTTTTCTGGATTCCCGCTTTCGCGGGAATGACGAACCTTGTAGGACTGATGTAAATACATAATTATCATCCTCTTTAATCATTAGCCTCTTTAATCATTAGCCTCTTTAATTATCATCCTCTTAATCATTAGCCTCTTTAATCATTAGCCCTGTAATTGTCATTCCCGTGAAAACGGGAATCTAGTGAAATGTGTTTCCGATTTTGCGAGAATGACGAACCCTTTGAAAGTTAAGATATTTCTCAGAGATAACAGTATATGCAAATATTTCCACATACCTTTAGTCTAAAATAAAAAGATAGTTTCTGTAAAATAAAATAAGCCTTAAGTCTAGGTTTTTGACTTTATATAATAAAAAATAATATAATTGTGAAACTTTTTATACTAAAACTCTATTAAAAAACATCTCTCTTTTAGGGAGTAGGCCAGGGTGAGAAATAGCATCATAAAATATTTAAGACTCTTATTAATATCTCTGTTAGCCAAGCGGTATTTGTTTATTTTACCGATATTAACTATTCTCCCTTTTGCTGAGGGTATTCCAACAAAACAATGTCCTGTTAATATCCCTTTGATTGCGGATATGCAAAATATAGTATGCTCTATTCCCAGTCTCAGTGAGGCTATACAAAAAGATAGTATATTAAGAAAAATAGGCAAGGTAGATCCTTTTGCCAGCCATTTGCCTCATGAGGTTGTGAGATCTGTGGACACATTGTCTTTTATGAACCAAACTGTAAAACACAAAATTGCCAGTGTACATCAAAAATACCAAGAAAACGGTGCAGATAATTATACACTAAGTACTGCTTTCTATCCTTCTAATATTAAAGAAGATAGTTGCCCTAAAGAGTATCAAACTATCACCGGCCCACCTCAGTACTCACCCCTTAAAAATCCCAATTTTTTTCAAGTGGTCAAATACAAAAACAAATTAACCATCTGTGAAAGAGTAAATAAAGCTCGTCAAGGCCCAGGAGCCTTGCCCGCCTGTTCTAAAATAAAAAAGGATAGTGAAGATATATGCGTTTCTTTAGATGAGTTTGAAAGTTTATCGCGAAAATTATTGGGTGATACAGGTTTTGAAAAACAATATTGTCCTCGTAATTGCTCTTATTATATCCGTAAATTGCAAAGAGTTCACCAAAATCCAGAATCAGTTAAAACACTTGGCAGAACCCCGAGAAATGGGAACAAATTTTGTTCCGATAATTATTTAATACTGCATTGTGGGCCTAAGAAAAAAGGTAGTAAATATAATCTAAGGATCCGTGAAGTTAAAAACTTATGCAGTGATCTGGGTACTTGCATACTGTAAACATACTTCGGTTAGGCTAATCACTTTTAAGTTAACTGAATTTCAATGGGACAATGATCGGATCCCTGTTGGGAAGACAAAATATCCACAGATTTTAGCTGATTAACAAGGTGAGAAGTCACACAGATATGATCAATTCTCCAACCCTTGTTGTTTTTACGCGCGCTCTCCCTATAAGACCACCAGGTGTAAGCTTCTTTTTTTTGAGGGTAAAAATGCCTATAACAGTCTATAAAGCCCAAAGATAAAAAATCTTGAAACCATTTTCGCTCTTCGGGCAAAAAACCACTGGTATTTTTTAAACCCTTTGGATCAAACACATCCCATTCCAAATAAGCTGTGTTGTAATCTCCAAGAACTATTAACTTTTTTCCTTTGTTTATTAAGCTTCGTAAATAAGAAGAAAATCTTTTTAAAAATTCCTGTTTAAAAAAATGACGCTTCTCTGTCTGGGAACCATTGGGAAAATACACATTAAAAAGCAAAAAATCACCATGATCGGTAATAACAAAACGGCCTTCGTAATCAAATTTTTTAATACCAATACCGTGCTGTATTGTTTTTACCGGTTTTTTCACAAAAGTAACCGTGCCGGAATAACCCTTACGGTCAGCAAAAGACCAATAAGAGAGCCTTTTAAGAGGACGGATTAACTCTTCATCCACATCGTCAGGATGAGCTTTGCTTTCCTGAATGCACAAAATATCAGGATCTTCTTTTTCCAGGAAGGAAACAAAGCCTTTTCGGGCACAAGCTCTAATACCATTAACATTCCACGAAATAATTTTCATTTTTTTAATTAGTCGGTTCTGAAAAAATCCTAACAATTTGATTTTATTTATAGTTTTTTTTATTTTAAAGGAATAATTTTGACAAGAAAAAAGCTTCTGGCATTCAAAATTGTTGCAAACAAGAAATCTGCCTGTCCGTGTTCACTAATTCGCTAACAAAATCACTTCTTTATTTTCTCACAAATACCATTCATTTGCAAGGGTGTCTTCTGATTTAATCCCTGGTGGGGCCTTAACTCATTATAATATATCAAATACTCCTCTAACTCCCTCTTAAACTCTTCCAAAGTCTCAAATGTCGTACCCTCTATTAAGTCCTCATTTAAACTCCTCCAAAACCTCTCCACTTTGCCATTCGTCTGTGGCCTGTAAGGACGCGTATATCTATGCCTTATTTGTCAGCGAATTAGTGAACATTTACATGAATCTAGCGTCATTGTACTGAGATAGAGCCTCCCTATAGGTATTCCATTGATAAAATGGTAAGCATCCTATGTTATAACTTGAATGAAAAAATAGAGTCTTATCCATTCTCAAAACTGCTTGTTCTTAGGAATAGTATAAGATACTCTAAAAGAAACATTTAAACACCATCAGAATATTATGAGATATAAAATAAATTTTATACCCGTTCGGGTTAGGTTTTCCGATAGTTTCTTTTCTTCTCTCCAAAGGAGAGAGACTCTAAAGTTTTCTCTTTTTTCTATACCGTTTTGGTATGTACTCAATAAGTTTGTTTTACTTTCCCTTTTTTTGACAATGGCTTGTACAAAAAAAAATCAAATCTCTTCACCAAAGAACGAACAACAAAGCCATAATTATATTAATAAGCAAAACACTTTTTTTAGAAACCTGGGAGCGGAACCGGAAAACCTACATCCTATACGCTCCACAGATGCTTATGCTTCTATAGTACAAGGTTATGTATTGGATACCTTACTTCTTCGTCATCGTGATACCTATGAACTAAAACCTCATTTGGCGGAAAAATGGGAGGTGGATAAAGATCATACTGTTTTCACATTCACCATTCGCTCTAATATTAAATGGCACGATGGTCGTCCTCTTACAGTAAAAGATGTAGCTTTTTCCTTCCATGCTTACAAAGATCCTTCCTTCGGCGGAGCTCATTTTTTACCTTATCTGGAAAACATCAAGTCTGTAGAAGTTTTGGATGACAAGCGAGTTCGCTTTAAAGCCAATAAGAAATATTTTGGAAATCTATCTGTTTTGGGAAGCTTGGCTATTATCCCTGAACATATTTATAAAGATAAAGAAAAAAAGCTCAGTCGCCGGTTGGTTGGTTCCGGGCCTTATATTTTAAAGAAATATGAAAAAGGTAAAAAGATCGTACTAGAACAAAATAAAAAGTGGTGGGGCCGCTCTGTAAAAAGTAACACTCATCGTATTAAGCGCATCACCTTTCGATTTATTCGAGACGAAAACGACCAACTCATTAGAATGGCCGCAGGAGATTTTGATTTTATAGGTCTTTCCCCAGAAGCTTATATGAAAAAAACAAATACCTCCCCCTGGGGGGAGACCATTACAAAAAAGGAGATCCAAAACAAAGAATCTTCTGGTTACAGGTATATTGGGTGGAATTTACAAAACCCTCTCTTTAAAGATAAAAAAACAAGAAAAGCTTTAAACTACTTAATGAATCGGGAATTAATGAACAAAAAATTTCAGTATGGAAAAGCAAAATTAGCTACCGGCCCCTGGTACTCATGGAGTGATTATGCTGATCCTTCAATAGAACCTATCTTGTTTAACCCTCAAAAAGCGGGAAAGTTGTTAAATGCCGCCGGTTGGAAGGATACAGACAAAAACGGCATATTGGATAAGACGATTCAAGGTCAGAAAAAAGAGTTTAAGTTCACTTTGCTCTTTCCTAATAAAGATTTTGAAAAATATCTAACTATCTACCAACAAGATCTAAAAAAAAGTGGTATTGATATATCCCTTCGCTTTATGGATTGGAGTGCTTTTTTAAAACTCCTTAGAGAAAAAAAGTTTGAAGCGGTTACTTTAGGTTGGTCTGGTGGATCAGTAGAGTTAGATCCAAAACAGATATGGCATTCAGAATCTGCTCGCGAAGGAGGAAGTAATTTTATACAATACTCTAATCCAGAAGTGGATCGTCTTATTGATAAAGGTCGAGTGGAAATGGATCGCCATAAAAGAATTAAAATTTTTCAAAAAGTGTATCGCTTGATTGCAGAAGATTATCCTTATTTATTTTTATTTAACTCTCCTATTCGATTTTATGCTTACAGTAAAAAAGTCAAAATGGAAAAAGACACCTATCTTTATGATTTAGGAACCCGCTACTGGTGGCTCAGCCATGAATAATTATAACTGTAGAACAATTACACTATAACCCTATCTAGGTATTTTAAATCAAACTAATGTTAATATAATCTTTACAAAAAATAAAACTTATGTGGACTTATTTAATAAAAAGGATGATGGCTATTATTCCCACTCTCTTGGGAATCACTGTCGTTTGTTTTTTTATCATCAATCTAGCCCCTGGTGGTCCTGTTGAGCAAAAACTGGCACAACTCCAGTTCTCTGGTGCTTTTGCTGGCTCTTCTTCTGGTTCACATACCTCTGCTATTTCCGAAGAAGTCATCCAAAGTCTTAAAAAGCAATACGGTTTTGATAAACCGATCCATGTTCGTTATTGGTTATGGATTAAAAGTATTGTCACTTTCGATTTTGGAGAAAGCTTTACTTATGAAGAACCAGTGATAGATGTTATTATTTCTAAGTTTCCTGTTTCCCTTCAATTTGGCATTGTTTCTCTTATTTTAACTTACCTGGTGTGTATTCCCCTTGGTATTTTAAAAGCCGTTCGGGAAGGAGGCCGTTTTGACTTTATGAGTAGTGTTATTTTATTAGTCATGTATTCTATCCCTCCTTTGGTTTTAGGTATTTTATTAAAAACCTATTTTACGGGAGGAGGTTTTTTAAACTGGTTTCCAGTTGGAGACCTTTACTCAGATCAATATTTTGATAAAAGTTTTTTCGCAAAAATAGGAGATCGTATTCATCATTTTGTGCTCCCTTTAGTGTGTTATATGATTGGGCATTTTACTGTACTTACTTTTTTAACTAAAAACTCTCTGTTGGATGAAATTCGATTGGATTATATTCGAACAGCGAAAGCCAAAGGTCTTAACAATAAAAAAGTGATCTATAAACACGCTTTAAGAAATGCATTGATTCCTATTGTAACAGGACTGGGGGCTTTTTTAAATTTATTTTTTGCTGGCTCTTTAATTGTGGAAAAAATTTTCAGCTTAGATGGAATCGGATTACTGGGCTATAATTCTGTTATTAACAGGGACTATCAAGTATTGATGGCCCTTATCTTTTTTCAATCTCTTTTAGCTTTATGTGGCAGGTTGATCTCCGACCTGGCTTATGTTGTTGTAGATCCCAGGATTGATTTTTCATGATTTTTTTACTTAGTCAGCTTTGTAAAAATCTTAACAATTTGATTTTATTTATAGTTTTGTTATTTTAAAGGAATAATCTCAGCAAGAAAAGAGGCTCTTTTCATTCAGAATTTTATAAACAAGAGGGAAAAATGAGTTCGGCTTTGAGCACAATGCGACAGAAAACTTCACCTTATGACAAAATAGGGTTTTACCACTTATGTTTGAGAAATGGGAAATAGTCCCTTTGAACAGTCGCTTTGTGGCAAAACGCATGTCCGAACTTTTTCTTTCTTGTTTATAAAATTCTGAATGAGAAAACTTTTTCAGGACCGACTACTGAGGGCAGATTAAATGATAGAAAATTTTTTAAAAGACACAGAAACTATAAAGAGATGGAAAAAGCTGAAATCCAATAAGAAAACGGTGGTTGCTGGATGGATGTTTTTGTTTTTTCTCTTTTTAAGCCTAACTGCGGAATTTTGGTCTAATAATAAGCCGATCATTATGTCTTATCAAGGGAAGTGGTACCTTCCGGCTTTGGTGCATTACCATCCTTCTGACCTGAATTTAGACACAAATCTGCATGTTATAGATTATAAAAGCTTGCCGTTTTCAAAATCCGACTGGGCTTTCTGGCCTTTGGTAAAATGGGATCCTTTTGAATCCAACACGCAAGTGAATCATTACCCCTCCCCCCCTTCTTCTGATAATTGGCTAGGCACGGATGATAGAGGGAGAGATATTCTTTCCCGTTTGATTTATGGCTTTCGTTACAGCATTGGCTTTGCTTTAGTGGTGTGGTTTTTATCCTATTTATTCGGTACTTTCTTAGGAGCTTTAATGGGTTTTGTGGGAGGTCGTCTGGATCTGATAGGTCAGCGCTGTGTGGAAATAGTAGAGACAGTACCATTCTTACTGCTGTTAATCACCTTGGTAGATTTAATGGGAGGAGCTTCTTTTTGGCTTTTAGTGATATTCATGGCTTGCTTTAGATGGATTAATATTTCTTACTATATACGTGCGGAATTTCTGAAACTCAGAAAAAGAGAATTTGTGGATGTTTGTCATGTACAAGGTATGAGGCCACTTAGGATTATGTTCAAACATATTTTACCTAATTCCCTCAACCCTATTCTTACTTTTTCCCCGTTCTCTCTGGCAGCGGCTATCTCTGTTTTAGCTATTTTAGATTATTTAGGTTTTGGACTTAACCCTCCCACTCCCTCCTGGGGTGAGCTTCTTTTGCAGGCAGAAAAATATTTTACAGTGGCTTGGTGGTTGGCTCTTTTCCCCTCTTTAGCTTTATTTACGACTTTAATGGTTTTAACTTTTATAGGGGATGGCATTAGAAACGCTTTTGACCCCCGTAAAGCCAATTAAAGCCAAAGGGTTTGTTCCATTCCAGTTGGGTATTTTTTACTCTTCTTTGTAACCTAAGAAATCCGGATTATTGCCATTTTACCCAAGGACTCCAGTTTTTCCTTAGCCGACCGCCACCTCCTACCACTAAAAGCCACCCAATTAGATTTCAGTTTCACTCATCTATCATGAGGTATAAACTTAAAACTACTGAGATAATTTAACCTTATAAAATCTGCCTTCCCGCCAGTTTCTCTGTCTCTTCACTGAAGCCTCTCCCCTTTTGAACTGCTTAGCATGAAAATATCTCCCTGACTTCACCAACTCCCGCTTCCCACTATGATTATAACTCTGTCTCAATGATATTCCCTCTTTCTTAGCCTCATTAACAAGCCTCCCTCTCGCCTTATTTATTAACTTTGCATCTGTCGGATAAACTAATGTCCTTCTCCTGCACTATCGTATCCACTATCACTTTCTTTAAGTAAGACTTCTTTAATAATCCCGCCCTCCTTGCCACTTCCACTGTTTGTTTCAACAACTCCTCACAACCCCTCTCTCCTAAACGATCCCTAAATCTCGTCAAACTCGATGCCTCCAGTGGGGACTCCTTTTGAAAACAAACATAACCACAAAAATACTGCCAGTCATGGATTTTGCAAAAACTGCTTTATTACCTGCTCATCTGATAAGTTGTGAAGATACTTCAGATAAGTCAGACCCACCATTAAACGAGTGGGAAGACCAGGACGACCTTGGCTCTCGTGGAAACTTTTACCAAAGGTCTTGACTGAAATGGTTCCAGGCGATCGCTTTACCAAGAATAACAAGCTCATCTTTCATGTTTATAAAAGATTCTAAAAGCACTGCTCCCAACTCTAACTGATGCTCTTCACTTTCTGAGCTTTTTGGCTTCATTATGACCTCCTAAAAAAAAGATGGTTTTTTGCAAGGTTTTTAAGCTTTTTTGCTCTTTCCTTGCATTTATTTTCCTCTGAATATCTCAACTCTTCAAGTGATTTTATCAGCTTATGACTTTTTCAGAACCGACTAATTAAGGAGGTAGAGATGTTAAGATATTCCAAAAGGTTCACAAGAAGTCAAAAGTTGAGCATGCTTTCAGAGCATTTGAAAAAAATTAGGATTATGAACTAAAATAAAATATCTTCTCAATAATTTAGTTGCTGGCTACTTGAGTGGTGATAAGAGTGTTTTCTATATCTATTTTTGACATTCCGGGCTTGACTTTTTTATCATATAAAATGCGGATTACCTCTTTATCAATTTGTGAATATTCTGTAGGTGTGTAATCGGGACTTTGTTGGAAGACGCTATTTTGGTATGAATAGGAGTCTTTTTGCAGTCCCATAGTTTGAGTTAGTTCTTCTCTTAATAAATGATGACGTTGCGGTGAAACTAAGTGATCTTCGATACAAATAGTTGCTTTGGTGATATAATCTCCCTGATATAAAGTGGAAAATACACCATTTTGTGGATTATTTGTGTCATATTGAGGAATATATCTTTTAAAATCAGCTTGTTTTGCAAAGTAAATGTTTATATTAGCATTATTAGTCACTCTCTTAATAGACAAACCAGTGAGTTCGGATAGTTCTGCTATAATGTTCTCTAATTCCTCTTCATCTGATTGATTATAATTACCCTGTATTTGGATGCGGACTTCAGATGCCCATTTTTTTACAGTTAAGTTAGTGGGATCTCCAAATTCGGAACCTAATCCAATTTCCAAAAAATAGTGCACAGCGGCCTGGGAGTAGGGACCGTATTTCGGGGAATTAAACCAATCGTCAGGAACATCAGGACCACAAGCTCCTATAAAAGTGACGAGAACTAAAAGTAAAAAATAGGATTTATAATACATATCTTTGTTGTTATAAAATTTTCAGGAGGGTAAATGGTACCGATATTGCAGAGCAAGATTCTTTTATTTAAAATTGTTGCAAATAAGAGGGTTAACGGAAAGCCACTTTGGTGGCTTCCCGTCCCGCGAAAGCAAGAATCTCATTGCCATGAAGAGAGTGATTTATTAGTAAATGTGTCCTTCAGGAAAACAGTTTTGCCTCTACGGGGCTTTGCCTCTACGGGGCTTTGCCTCTACGGGGCTTTGCCT